>JAESQQ010000947.1 GCA_016765095.1 Planctomycetota bacterium
GATTCCCCGGCGAGGGATTCCCCGGCGAGGGATTCCCCGGCGAGGGATTCCCCGGCGACGGGCGAGGAGCGAAGCCCAGCGCATTCGTCAGCGGTGGACGTTTCGTTCACGCTCGGCGAGGCGCTGCGCACCCGCGCACTTTGGATCTTGCTCTTTGCGGGGCCCTTCTTGGGTCTGGTCGGGACCGCAATGCTCTTTCACACCCAGCCGATCCTGGACTCGTTTGGGGTGGAGGACGCCCAGGCCGTGGCCCCCTGGGTTCAGGCGCCCTGGGCGGTCGCCCTCGCGCTGACACCCCTGGTTGCGGGTTATCTGGCCGACACGTTCCACCCGCGTTGGCTGTTGCCTGTGGGGGTGGGGCTCGGGGCGGCCTCCTGCGCTTGTGTGGCGATCGCTGGCCAGGGTTTGTTCGGCTGGGCGCCTGTGGTGTGGGTCGGCGTGAGCATGGCCGTGTTCGGAGTCGCGGGCGGGGTCGTGATGTCGGTGGTCGGGCCGACCATCGCGCGTTACTTCGGGCGGACACACCACGGCTCGATCCGCGGCGCGTCGATCACCGTCGCCGTGGCGGCGACTGCCGTGGGGCCCTATCTCTTGAGCCGGGGCGCCGAGGCGGCGGGGGGGAGATTCGACGTCGTGTTCGGAGTCTTCGCCCTCGCGGCCATTCCTCTGGCCCTCGCTTCGTTAACGCTCGAGAGGCCTACCTAGAGCGGAGGCGAGACCGTCTCGAGGACTCGGAGGAGCGCTTCGCGTGCGCGTCCTCGTCCCGCGCCGAGCTCGTCGGCGACCACGATCCGGTGGGCGAGGACGGGGACGGCGAGCTCCTTGACGTCGTCGGGGATCACGTAGTCCCGACCACGCACGAGGGCGAGTCCTTGGACGACCCGGCGCAGCGAGAGGGAGCCGCGCGGGGAGACGCCGACAGAGATCTCGGGGGCTTGGCGGGTCGCCTGGGCGATGGCGACTATGTAGTCGAGGATCGAGGAGTCGACGCGGACCTTGCGTGTAGCGGCTTGGAGCCCTCTGAACTGCTCGCCGCTGAGGACTGGCTTGAGCCCGTCGAGGGGATGGCTCGTCTCCTGGGCGTCGAGGACAGCCCGCTCTTGCTCGGGGGTTGGGTAGCCGACTTCGATCCGAATCGCGAACCGATCGAGCTGGGATTCGGGCAAGGGATACGTCCCTTCGAACTCGTAGGGATTCTGCGTCGCGAGGACCAAGAAGGGTTGGGGGAGGGCGCGGGTCTCGCCGTCGACCGAGACCGAGGCCTCGCTCATGGCCTCGAGCAGGCTCGACTGGGTCCGGGGGTTGGTCCGGTTGATCTCGTCGGCCAAGACGATGTTGGCGAACACGGGACCTTCCTGGAACACGAAGCGCTTCGACTCTTGGTCGTAGATCGAGACGCCTGTGATGTCGCTCGGGAGGAGGTCTGGGGTGAACTGAATTCGCTTGAACGAGCAGGAGAGGGATCGCGCGAGGGCCTTGGCGAGCGTCGTCTTGCCGACGCCGGGCGCGTCTTCGATCAGGACGTGACCTTCGGCGAGGAGCGCGGCTATGACCCGTTCGGTCACGATCTCCTTGCCGACGAACACGCGCTCAATGTTCGCGCGCAGGGCACCTACCAACTCCACGTTTTCACTCATGGGCCGATCCTACTCTGGGAGTGCCGGCTCGAATCGTCGAGGGTGTGGGATGGTTGGAGGCTTGTGAACGAGCACGACGACACGCCGGCGGTTCGGATCCGCCTCGCTGCTGCGCGAGGAATGCTGTTTGGGGGCGTGGCCGTCTTGTTGGTGGTCTTCCTTCCGGTCCCTCTGTTCGCGAATGCTGTTGGCGACGTCGTCCTCTGTGGCTGGAGTGGCGTGCTGGTGGGGGGGATCGCCTACTACGAGAGTCGGCTGCTGCGAGAAGGGTGGGGGTTGGCTCCGGCGGTGGTCGGGACGGCCTTCCTGGTCGCCGGGGCCACTCCCTTGGTCTGGCTCCAGGCGGCCTACGGGGCGAGTGTCCTACAGACCGGTTCGTTTTCGGTTTCGCTCAGCGCGGCGCTTCAGGCCTTCGACATTGGGCCGGAGATGTTCGGCTACTGGTTCTGCATGGTCGGTCCCCTTGCGGTCTCCCAATGGCTTCGGTTTGGGGCCTTCCCGTTGGCTCGCAAGCGCTACTTCGCGGTCGCGCTCGCGCTCGGGGCTGCGATTGGGCTCGGGGCTTCGATCGCCGAACTCGCCGGCGGCCCCTGGTATCAGTACCTGACCGGTTTGGGCGGGGCGGCGGCGGCGGTTCTGCTCCACATCGGACTGAGCGGGGTGTTTGTATTGCCCGGCGTCGCGGTGGTGCTCGAGGGCCGCGAGGGGTCACCCCCGAGAGCCGGTTCGTCCGCCCGCTTCCAGCGCGCTCGCTGGATCGCGGCGGGCCTCGTGATTCCGGTCCTGGCCTTTGCCGCGAGCGAGGCTGGAGCTGGCCTCGCGACGCCAGAGTGGCAAGCTCCCCAGCTCTCGACTTGGCTAGCGCTAGCGCAGGGCCCGGGCGTCCAGCGAGTGACTTATCCCCTCTTGATCTACGCGATGGTCGCCTTTGCGGCGGCGCGATTCTGGCGTGCGCGCGGGGTTTGGATCGAGGTCGGCCTGGCGGGGGGCGTTGTGCTGGCTGGCGTCTACTGCGTGATCTACTTGAACGCGCTGGCCTTGTCCTGCTTCGCGCTTTTGATTGGGATCGGCGTCCTGGGCCTCGGGCCCTACTTCGCGTTTGTCGCTTACTCAAACGCCTGGTTCGACTATCGGGCAGACTCGAGCGGGGCGGCTGAACTTGGACAAAGCGAGGAGTCCGCGGGGGACTGCAGCCACGAAGCGGGCGAGTTCGCAGCGACACCGGTCGAGCGTCTCGGGTGGGAGGCTGAACCCGAGGGGTCTCCCGACGCCCGCGTCCATTGGGTCGCGGCCTGGTTGGTCGGGGCCGGCTTTACGGCTTGGTTCGCGGCTCAGCGGCTGGCTGAGGACTTCGCTGCGCTTCCTCCGCACCCTCCCGACAACTGCTACATAGCGACCGCCGCTTCGCGGGCGTCGCCGCTCCTCTCCGGGGCTCAGCCGGTCAAGTTCGCCGACGGGCGGGTCGCTCTCGTTTCCCGCCAGCTCCGAGTTCTTAAAGTCGGCGAACTCGTGATCGCGCGGCGCTGTCCTCGTGGGCACCGTGCGCTGCGCTGGGCCTACGATCGCCTCGGCCCTATTCTGGCGCGACGCATGGGAGCGCTGAGCGGGAGCTTGGTCTTCTTGACGCTGCTCCCGGTCCAGGCCGGGGTCGAGGGCCTCCTGCGCCTCGCCGGTCTGGATTTGGCTTCGCTCCTCAAGCTCGCGTATCCCAGCCCCCTCGATCCGAGCGAGGAGGCCCCGACGCAAGGCGCTGGTGGCCTTTCGCACAGAGGCTCTGTTGACGCGCTGCTCGTTCGTCCCGTGGAGGTGGCCCTAAGCACGCTCTCTGAGCAGGCTCGCCGCAAGGTTGGCACGGCCACAACTGACGAGGCGCTGCTCCTGCGCCTCGCGGAGGACCTCAAGAAACACCTCCTCTCGCGAGACATTCCTACCCGGCGCAACGCGCCCAAGCCGCGCAGTCTCGAGGTCGTGCGGGCCCTGGCAATGCTCGACATCCCTGGGAACGCGAGCTATCAACAGGTCACCCGAGCCTGGGACGGCTTCAAGAAGACCTACAAGGCCGCGATGATGCGCACCCACCCAGATGTCTCGGGGCACGAGTCAACGGCGCACGCGCAACGAATCAATGCCGATCACGACCTGCGTAAGAAGGCGTTTCGGACGATCAAGAAGGCCCTGGAGTAGCTAGCCGCTTCGCCCGGCCGTGTCGCGAGACACTCAGCTACGGGCGGAGTCGTTCGACGTCGATTCGACCTCCTCGACGCCGGGCGCTGGGGCCGACCCGCCGTTTCGATAGGTCCGGAACAGAAACCAGAGAATGCTCACGACGCCCAGGAGCGTGAGCGAGGATCTGCCCACGCCCCCGCTCGACAGCCGCAGCAGGCATCCGCTCCAGGGGGCGCCTCTTGCGCTGGCTCCGCCGACCGCGCACGAGGTAGTAGTCGCCACCGACGGGCCGGAGCGTGACCACACGCTGCTCGGAGTTCTCGGCTCGGTGCGCCGGCTTCTCCAGCGCCACTTGCCAGAACTCGAAGCCGCTCGCCTCAGGTAGCCGAGGCGCACAGGTCCAGAGGAAGGCATGAAACGCGAGAACCATCCCGACCACGAGGGCCGGCCACTTGAGAGGAGAACTCTGCACGCACTCTTGTATCGGGTCGGGGACCGCCACAGCGGACCCGCGTTGGGTCCTGGTCCGACTAACGCGTGGGGAGAAGGATCACCGAGTTCTTGCCGCCGCGGGTGTCTGCGGTCTCGAGGGCGTTGTCCGCGTCGATCTCCCAGAGTCGCCCGCCGTCGAGGCGGAGCTTGTATTCGTGGCGGCCGGGAGCGAGCTCGATCGTGACCTCGAAGCTCCCGTCGCGTCGGCGCGTCATGGGAGTCGTGTCTTCCTTCCAGTCGTCCCACGAACCGCAGAGGTGCACCGTGCGTGGCTTGCGCGGGCTGCTGAACACAAAGGTCACGCGATAGCCGCCCTCGATAGGCAGCGCCCGGCGACGATTCTCGCTCTCCGCACGGATCTTGCCGCCCAAGACGCGGGTCGCGTGGCGCGCAGCCAAGTAACCCAGCTCTGGGCCAATGGCTTGACCCAGGTGCACTTCGAGGTGACCGCGGAGACGACGCGCACGTTCGGGTGTCCAGGCGTTGGCCAGGATCAGCCGCTGGGCCGCACCCCAAAGGAGCGCAGGCGTCACGGGCGCCGTTAAGGGGTCGGCTGCAAGAGCCAGGTCAAGGGCCGCGAGCTCGGCTTCGACCTTCTTGTGCTGCTCATAGCCTTCACCTTCGGTGGCGAACACTGCAGACACTTCCTCCCTAGATGTGCGCATCCACGCGTCAGGAACTGTGGCAGAACCCGCAGCAGTTATGTTAAATGGATCTTCACCAATCTCACGATGCGTCGTTATCTCCACCAGAAGGAGCCAAATGGCGCTGTCCAAACAGCTGCGGACCGCGTGCTTCACTGGGTGAGCGC
>JAESQQ010000948.1 GCA_016765095.1 Planctomycetota bacterium
CGAGGCCACAGCGCCGCTGCCGCGCGCTCGCTTGGCGGAGCCCTTTGAAGCCCTCCGCGCGGCAAGCGACGCCTCCCTCGTTGCCGACGGCCAGCGCCCGGGAGCCTTCCTCATGGGTCTGGGTGAGTTGGCCGCTCACGCCGGCCGAAGCATGTGGATCCGCAACCTCCTCGCGGCGGGCGGGGTCGAGGCCCTCGGCGCCGAGGCGGACGAGCCCCACGACGTGTTGGACGCGTTCCGAACCAGCGGCGCCCGCGTGGCCGTTCTCTGCGGTCGCGACGCGGACTACCTCGAGCGGATTCCTGTGCTCTGCGCGGGTCTTCGTGAGGCAGGGGCCGCGGCTGTCCTGGTCGCTGGGCGCCCGGGCGAGCGTGAGGCTGCCTGGCGAGAGGCCGGCGTGACCGACTTCCTCTATCTGGGCTGCGACGTGGTCGAAGCCCTCCGGACCCTGGTCTCCACCCTGGAGGCGTCAGCGTGAGCGAGTTGCCGAACTTTATCGAGCTGGCCTGGGAGCCCCCCCAAAGCGTTCCTGAGCCCGCGAGCGCGAACGTCGCGCCATGGCAAACGCCGGAGGGGATCGCCGTCGCGGGTCGCTACGAAGCGTCCGCTGACCTCGAGCACTTGGGGACGCTGCCTGGGCTCCCTCCCTTCCTGCGCGGGCCTTACTCCTCCATGTATGCCCTCCGCCCCTGGACGATACGCCAATACGCGGGGTTCTCGACGGCCGAAGCGAGCAACGCCTTCTATCGGCGCAACCTCGCCGCAGGTCAGAAGGGGCTCTCGGTCGCGTTCGACCTCGCGACTCACCGGGGCTACGACTCGGATCACCCACGCGTGGTCGGGGACGTCGGCATGGCTGGCGTCGCGATCGACTCGATCCTCGACATGAAGCTCCTCTTCGACGGGATCCCCCTCGATACGGTCAGCGTGTCCATGACCATGAACGGAGCGGTGCTCCCGATCCTGGCGCTCTACGTGGTCGCGGCCGAGGAGCAGGGGGTCGCGCCCGAGCAGCTCGCCGGCACGATCCAAAACGACGTGCTCAAGGAGTTCATGGTCCGCAACACGTACATCTATCCCCCTCAGCCCTCCATGAAGATCGTGGCGGACATTTTCCGCTACACCGCAGAGCGCATGCCGCGCTTCAACTCGATCTCGATCTCGGGCTATCACATGCAGGAGGCGGGGGCGACGGCGGACCTCGAGCTGGCCTACACCTTGGCCGACGGCCTCGAATACGTCCGCACGGGACTCGGGACGGGGCTCGAGATCGACGCCTTCGCGCCTCGGCTTTCGTTCTTCTGGGGGATCGGCATGAACCCCTTCATGGAGATCGCGAAGCTCCGCGCGGGGCGGCTGCTCTGGGCGCAGCTGATGAAGGCCTTTGACCCCAAGAACAAGAAGAGCATGGCGCTCCGGACGCACTCACAGACGTCTGGCTGGAGCCTGACGGCGCAAGACGTCTCCAACAACGTCGTCCGAACCTGTCTCGAGGCCTTGGCCGCGACGCACGGGCACACCCAGTCGCTCCACACGAACAGCTTCGACGAGGCGCTCGCGCTCCCGACTGACTTCAGCGCCCGGATCGCGCGCAACACGCAGCTCTTTCTCCAAAACGAGAGCGGGACCTGTCGGGTCGCGGACCCCTGGGCTGGGAGCCACTACGTCGAGACGCTGACCGCGCAGCTCGCCGAGCGCGCCTGGGCGCACATTCTCGAGGTCGAGGAGCTCGGCGGAATGACCAAGGCGATCGAGGCCGGGATCCCGAAACGGCGGATCGAGGAGGCCTCGGCTCGGACCCAGGCCCGAATCGACTCCGGTCAGCAAGCGTTGATCGGCGTCAACCGGTTCCCCCTCACGGAGCCCGAGGAGATCGAAGTCCTCAAGGTCGACAACCGAGCCGTGCGGGAAGCCCAGCTGGGGCGCCTCGCGAGGCTCCGCGCGGAGCGTGACTCCGGCGAGGTCGAGGCCTGCCTCGACGCGTTGACTCGCTGCGCCGAGACGGGCGAGGGCAATCTGCTTGGGCTCGCGATCGAGGCGGCTCGGGCCAAAGCGACCGTCGGCGAGATATCGCTAGCCCTCGAGAAGGTCTACGGGAGACACAAGGCCGAAGTTCACGCGGTGAGCGGAGTCTATGGAGGCGAGGTGGGAGAAGACAACGAGGCCGTCGCGCGCGTCCGCGCCATGGTGGAGCGTTTCTTGGGCTCCGAGGGCCGGCGCCCTCGAATCCTGATCGCGAAAATGGGCCAGGACGGCCACGACCGGGGCCAGAAGGTCGTCGCGAGCGCGTATGCGGACTTCGGGTTCGACGTCGACTTGGGGCCGCTGTTCCAGACCCCAGCCGAGACCGCGCGTCAGGCCGTCGAGAACGACGTGCACGTAGCGGCGGTCAGCTCGCTCGCCGGCGGGCACCTGACCCTCGTCCCTCAGCTTCGGGAAGAGCTCGCGAGTCTCGGGCGCGAGGACATCATGATCGTGGTCGGGGGGGTCGTGCCACCGGCGGACGTCCCCGAGCTGATCGCGGCCGGAGCCGTGCACGTGTTCGGTCCTGGGACTGTGATTCCAGACGCCGCGGTCGAGATGCTTCAGTCCCTCGCGACCCGGCTCGAGCTCGACCTGGAGTGAGCGGGGGGCTGAGCCCTTCGATCGAGTGGCCTGACGTGCAGGCCCCCGCTACGCTACGGTGCGGAAGCGGGAGGTCGCGCGTGATTTGTCTGATCATTTACGGATCGAAGAGTGTCGAGAGCGTCGTCCAGCAGGGTCGGTTCCACTGCCCGACGTGCGGCCCGGACAAGGCCTTCCACTTCAAGAAGGTTCAGCGCTACTTCACGCTCTACTTCATTCCCCTCATCGCCCTAGATATCCTCGGGGAATATGTCGAGTGCATCCGCGGCTGCGGGCAAACCTTTCGAAAGGACATTCTCAGTTACGACCCCCAAGCGGAGCAGGAGGAGGCCGAGGCCGAGTTTCGCGAGGTGATGCTCCAAGTCATGATCGAGATCATGATGGCCGACGGAGACATGGATAACTCGGAGCTCAGAACGGTCTCTGAGATCTACGAGAGGGTCGGCGGCAAGAAACTCAGCAAGCGTCGCCTCAACAAGCACCTCGAGCGCCGCGAGGAGGAGGGTGCGCAAGGCACGATCGATTACCTGGGTGAGGTCCGCGGCTACCTGAACGAAGACGGCAAGACCATGGTGATCCGGGCCGCGCTGGCCGTGGCCGCAGCCGACGGTGAGTTCCAGCAGGAGGAGCAGGACCTCATGCGCACCTACGCGCGGGCGCTCGGCCTCGGGAAACGCCAATACCGCTCGCTGATCGAAGAAATGTTCGATGCGTAGCGCGGGGGCACGAGTCGCGCTGGCGCTCCTCGTTCACGGTCTGCTTCTGGCCGCGCCTGTCGTCGTCCTGGGACAAGAGGCTTGGAGTCAGCCTCTGCTCTGGCTCTGGTTGCTGGGTGCCCTGGGGTTACACCTCGTCGAGCGCCTCTCTAGTGGCGATCACCTCGACGAGCGGGCCGAGCCCTCGCTGGACCTTCGCCTGGCGTTACTGACGGGTCTCCTCTTGTTGGGGATCCAGTGGGCGGCCGCAGGCGAATTTCTCTGGCGAGGCCTGGAGCCAACCAGCGCTTGGATCGCGGCGGGCGCGGGCCTGATCACGGTCGGGATCGCGCTGCGCGGCCTCGCGATCCGGACCCTTGGGAGCGACTTCGTGAGCGACGTCGAAGGCCGACCCGGCGGAGCGCTCTGCCAGGAGGGCGTCTACGCCTGGTCCCGCCACCCCTCCGAGGTCGGCCTGCTCGCCTTCGCCTTGGGCTTCGCCTTCCTGCTCGGGAGCCCCCTAGCCTGCGCAGCCGTCCTCTTCGGTCTGGCGCCGCTGGTCGCGGTTCGCCTCCAGCGCGAGGATCGAGTCCTCGAGGACCGATTCCCCGACTACCCGGCCTACGCTGCGCGAGTCGGTTGGGTTTTGCCGCGAGTGCGCTAGCGAGGGCCTTCGCTTGCGGAATCTATTCCAGGGAGATTGCAGATTCTGAGGTAGACAAACCTCAAGGGGAGAGAGCGTTTGTCTCTCCGGGACATGCGCCGGGGAAGCTCCTGAGAGGCCTGGTTGGCGCGGTTTCGGGGCGGGCGGGGGTAAACCCCGCACCCTACAGATCGCACAGGGGCCCTTCCAATGTGCCCCTCCTGGGCGGCTCGCAACACGCTTTGTAGGGGCGGGGTTTTC
>JAESQQ010000949.1 GCA_016765095.1 Planctomycetota bacterium
CGCTGGGAGGACCCGGCCCTCCTCCGCTGGGACCCTGCTGGGGCCTCTGGCGCACGGTTACCTGCCTGCGGTGACGCTCCGTCCCAGGCGCAGCCCGGCTTCCGAGGATCTCCGCGATCGTCTTCCCAATCGACTGGGGGGCAGCGTCCGCGTGGGGACTAAAGCAGAACCGCCCGCTTCGAATCCGCGCGATCTGCTCAATGGCCGCAGCCCCGAGCGTCGCGAGGTCCTCGCCATAGGCCGCAGCGATCGGGACACCAGAAATGAAGGCCACATAGCCACCCGCGTCCTCGCCGTAGACGGTCAGGGTGCCCGACTCTTTGAGCCGCTCGAAGTGCTGCAGGAGCCAAGGCAGGGAGACGAGGCGGACTTCACCGATCAGGCGCTGGGCGCTGACCATGGTCGCGCTCAGGCGGTCGGGGGGGTTGGCGGTCGACCCCTCTATATCGTTGGCGGGGACGACCCGGAGCGTCGCGTTAAACGTGCCGATCGAGATCTCGTCACCGTCTTCGAGCGGCTTGCGTCTGTGCGGCTGGCCGTTGACCAAGATCCCGTTCTTGGAGTCGAGGTCGAGGATCTCAGGGTTGTCGCCCGCCCAGTGAATCCGTGCGTGGCGCCGGCTGACGGCCTTTCCGTCGACCTTGTGGTCCGCGTTGTCGCCACGACCAAAGGTGAACACTTCACCCGGAGTCAGAATGATCTGCTGTTGGGTGTCCGCGACTACGAACAGATACACGATCGCGAAGTCGCCGACGTAGACGATTTGATCTTCGCTCGGGCCGTCGCCCTTGGTTGCGATCGTCTTGGCGGCGCCCCGCGCCACACTGCGATTGATCCCCAGCGAAACGTCGCCGGCGTTCCTGGCCCCCGCTACCCCGGGAGCCTTGCTGTCATTCCAGCGGTTCTTGGAGTCGAGCTTCTGCGAGCACATTTGACAGACGAGATCGTCGATCCCGTTGTTCTTGTAGCCACAATCGCACTTGATCTTGATGCTCACAGGCTCCCAATAGGCCGCAGGCAGGTGACCCCGCCCGACCTGTACGGTCGGATCTTAGCCCGGATTCGACCAGGGCGTGCCAACCGCAGACCACGATCCAGAGTCCCCTTCGACCGCCCGCCCAGCGAGATTTAGGGGTGATCTAGGGGTGGGATCTAGCCCTGCTGAGCGTCGTCGCGAACGAGGCTTCCGCTCTTGCCGCCGTGCTTCTCAACAAGGTGGATCTGCTCGACGGACATCCAGCGGTCCACGGCCTTGCACATGTCGTAAACCGTCAGCGCCGCGGCCGAGGCTGCGACCAGGGCCTCCATTTCAACGCCTGTCCGATCGACGGCCCGCACGATCGCTTCGACCTCGACCGTGTCGGGTGCGACGGCCTTGAGGTCAACCTCCACAGAGCTGATCCGGAGCGGGTGGCAGAGCGGAATCAGCTCGTGCGTCCGCTTGCTGGCCATGATCCCCGCCAGACGAGCGACCCCAAGCACGTCGCCCTTGGCGACCTGACCGGCCTCGATTCGAGCCAGCGTCTCGGGCTTCATGCGGACGCGAGCCCGAGCCCGCGCCCAGCGGGCCGTCTCAGGCTTGTGGCCGACCTCGACCATGCGCGGAGCGCCGTCGGGGCCGAAGTGCGTGAGTTCGCTCATGCGCCCCCTTCTTGAGCGAGGCGGGCGGACGCTTCGACGCCCGACTGGGTGTCCATGAAGTCCTCGGTCAAGCGACGAAGCTCGACCAGGGCCCGCGGACGGTCGGTCTCGAGCATTTCAATCGCCTCTCGGAGGCACTCGCGCGCGATCACCTCGCGCGTCGAGCCGAGGGGAATCATGTGGTCAGTCGAGGCCTCGTGACGGGGGCGAGGGACCTCACCGTTGGCTTGAGCCTGGCGGAGCATGACCAGGACCTCTGGGCTTATGTGGCCAGCCGAGACGAGGCGCTCGCCAAGATCGGGCCCTTGGGGCTCAGCGTTACGGACCCGAAGCGCCGCCAGAACCTGCTCTTGGGTCACCAAACGCCGCTCAACCGCTAGTCGCGCCAGCTCGATCTCGTTCTGCTCAGCCATAAGTGCGCTCCCCGGGCCGAAATCTATCCGAAGCCCGGCTCAACGGACAGCCTTCCCCGGCACGGGCGGCGGCGGCGAGAGCCGCTACAATCCGCAGCCCATGCAGGTCTACGTCAACGGTCAAGCGCGCGAAGTCGAGGGAGCAGCCACTTTGGCTCACCTTCTCGAGAGCGTCTCCGCCCCCGCCAAGGGGATCGCGGTTGAAGTCAATCGAGAGTTGATTCGGCGTGCCGACCACGGGACCCGCCCCCTCCAAGAGGGGGACCGGGTCGAGATCGTGGGCCTGGTAGGAGGAGGCTAGCGTGAGCCCAGATCCGCTCCAAATCGGTGAGTTCAGCTTCGGGTCCCGCGTCATGCTCGGGACTGGGAAATACGAGTCCCTCGACCAAATGGACGCCGCTCTCGCAGCGAGCGGAACCGAGGTCGTGACCGTCGCAGTGCGACGAGTCAAGTTCGGGGATCAACCCGGCCCTGACATACTCAGCCGCCTGGAGGGCAAATACACGATCCTCCCCAACACCGCCGGCTGCACGACGGCCGCCGAGGCGGTCCGCACGGCGCGGCTCGCACGGGAGATCCTCGACACCCCGCTCGTCAAGCTGGAGGTGATCGGCTGCCCCAAGACGCTCTATCCCGACTCGGCGGCGACGCTCGAGGCCGCCAAGACGCTGATCGACGACGGGTTCGTCGTGCTGCCCTATATCACCGACGACCCAGTCGCCTGCCAGCGCCTCGCCGACATGGGCTGCCCCGCTGTGATGCCGCTCGGCGCTCCGATCGGGAGTGGACTCGGGATCCAAAACCCTGCCAACCTCCGGATCATTCTCGAACTCGTCGACGTGCCGGTGATCGTGGACGCCGGAGTCGGGACCGCGAGCGACGTCGCGGTCGCGCTCGAGCTCGGCGCCGCCGGCGTGCTCCTCAACACGGGCGTCGCCAAGGCCGGCGACCCGATCGCTATGGCGACCGCAGTCCGACACGCCGCCGAGGCCGGTCGCCTCGCCTACCGCGCGGGGCGCATGCCACGCCGGCTCTACGCGACCTCCTCCTCACCGCTCGACGGCTTGATCGCTGACTGAGCGAGTGCATGGGCTCCCCCCTTCGAAAGCGGGCGGGGGTAAACCCCGCCCCTACAAGACCGTGTTGCGAGCCGCGTGGGAGGGACCGAGTGCGATCCGTACGGTGCGGCGTTTACCCCCGCCCGGGTATCACCGGGCCGTGTTGCGAGCCGCGTGGGAGGGACCGAGTGCGATCCGTACGGTGCGGCGTTTACCCCCGCCCGGGTATCACCGGGCCGTGTTGCGAG
>JAESQQ010000950.1 GCA_016765095.1 Planctomycetota bacterium
AAATAATTATCTCCTTCCGTATCTACAACTTTCATTATTCCGTCTTCTACTTTAAGAAGTGCAGAATCAAAAGTTCCACCACCAAAATCAAATACAAAGGGGGTAAACCCCTCCCCTACGAAAGCAATGGGGTGTACCGCACCTTGTGATGGGCAGCACTAGAGCTCCTCCGGGATTCGGTCGCGGAGCCGGTCCATAATCCACGCCCCCAGGGCCAACGCGACGAGCGCGGCCAGCGCAGCTAGACCCAGGTCCGCCGGGTCGGGCGCTCGACCGTGATAGAGCACGGCTTGATAGGGCCGGATCAAGTGCGTCAGCGGGTTCAACTCGAGCAGCCAGCTGAAGCGCTCTGGGACCTGGCTCGGGGGGTAGATCACAGGCGTCAGGAAAAACAGGATCGGCGTCAGGGCCGCGATCAGCTGAACCGTGTCCCGGAACCGCACCGAGAGAGCCGCCGCCGCCAAACCGAGCCCGAGCCCGAACCCGAGCTGCAGCAGGATCAAGAGCGGCAGCCACAAAAGCTGGGGACCGAGGGGCGCGCCCTGCCAAGCGATCACCCCCAGCAAGAGCGGGACTCCGAGCAGGAAGTCGGCCGAGCCGGCGAGGTTCGCGACCAGCGGCGAAATCGAGGGAGGAAACGCGGCCTGCCGAATCCAGGGGCCGTCAGCGAGGAGCGAGGTCGAGGAGATCGCGAGGGTCTTCGCGAACCACCACCAGGGCAGGAGTCCCGCGAACAGGAAGGCCGGATAGCGCTCGACCTCGATCCGAACGAAAGTCCCAAACACGAGCGAGTAGACGAGCAGGAGCAGGAGCGGGTGGAGGAAGGTCCACAGGAATCCCAGGACCGTCCCGCGATAGCGAGCGATCAACGCCCGCTGAGTCAGGACCCAGATCAGTCGACGGCGCTCGAAGTATTCACGCGTGATCGCGATCACGGGACCCCACCCGCCTCAGTCGAGGGCCGAGCACGCTCGCGCCCCGTGAGGCGCCTGCAGAACGCGTCTGGCACGCTAGGCGAGTTGATCGCGGACCTCGTCTGCGGTGACTTCCTCACCGTCTGCGAGGAGCGCGAGTCCACGACACGCCTGGAGCAGCTCTCGGACGTTCCCCTTCCACCGGTGTCCCATGAGGACTTCTTTGGCGGAGTCTCCGAACACGAGCTCCCGGCCGGCCTCCTGTGCACACTCCGCTAGGAATCGCTCGCCGAGAAGCAGGACGTCGTCACCCCGCTCGCGGAGCGGCGGGAGGACGAGCGTGATCACGTTCAGGCGATAGAGGAGGTCCTCTCGGAAGCGCTTGGCGGCGACCTCGGCCACGAGGTCCTTATGGGTCGCGGCCACGAGGCGAGCGTCGATCTTGCGCGGCAGGGCTTCGCCGACTCGAACGACCTCCTTCTCCTGGACCACTCGCAACAGCTTGACCTGGACTTCGTAGGGCAGATCACCGACCTCGTCGAGGAACAGGGTCCCCTTGCTGGCGGCCTCGAAGTAGCCCGTCTTGTCGTCGACCGCCCCCGTGAATGAGCCCTTGGTGTGGCCAAAGAGCTCGCTCTCGACCAGCGAAGGACTGAGCTGACCGGTCGTCGCGACCAGCGCCCCGGTCCGCTTGCTGAGCCGGTGGATCGCCTTCGCGACGAGCTCCTTCCCGGTCCCCGTCTCGCCCAGGACCAACACCGGGAGCGGCGAAGTCGCGACCCGTCGGAGGGTGTGGAGCACGCTGGCCAAGGCTGGGCTCCGGCCCACCAGCTCGGGGAAGTCGTTCCAGATCGCCGGATCGACCTCGCCGAAGGCCTGGTCCCCCTTGGGACGCTTCCGCTCGCCCCGGGCGTCGAGGCCGGCGCGAATCCGCGCCCGCACGTCGTCGATCTTAAACGGCTTCTGTATGAAGTCCTGGGCTCCGTCTTTGATCGCCTGGATCGCCGTCGGAATGTCCCCGTGGGCCGACATTAGGAACACGAGCACGTCGGGGTGGCGTGACTGCGCATGACGCAGGACCTCGAGGCCGTCCTTGTTCGGCATTCGGAGGTCGGTGATCACCACGTCGAGGCCGCCCCGATCGAGGCGCTCGATCGCCTCGGCTCCGTCATTGGCGGTCTCGACTGCGTAGCCCGCGCGGCCGAGGACTTCCTTGAGCCCCAACCGCATTGCCAGCTCGTCGTCCACGACCAAGATCGTCTCGCTCACGCGTCCCCTTTCTCCGCCGCACCCTCTGACGAGGACGGCGCCTGGGCGTCAGTTTCACCCTCCGAAGGCGAATCTGCGAGGGGCGCCGCTCCGTCGGGGAGATCGAGGACGAAGGTCGTGCCCTCGCCGGGCGCCGTCTCGACAAAAATGCAGCCGCCGTGCTCGCGAATGATCGCAAACCCGACCGAGAGTCCGAGGCCAGTCCCCTCCCCCGTCGGCTTGGTCGTGAAGAAGGGCTCAAAGATCCGCTCGAGGGCGGCGGGCTCGATCCCGGCCCCCGTGTCGCCCACGCTCAGGCGGACGCGCGCCGGAGTCTCGTCTGGCGTCCCGAACGCGATCCCAGCCGGTGGCTCACTCAGAGTCCCGCGTGAGACCCCGATCGTCAGTTCACCCTTGCCCTCCATGGCGTGGCAGGCATTGACGATCAGGTTGAGCACGACCTGCGCCAGCTGCCCCTCGTCACCGAGGACCTTGACCAGAGCCCCGAAGCTCGCGTCTGGCTCCTTGATCAAAGTCACGTCGCGCAGCAGCTTCTGGTGGCTGAGGAGCGCCAGCGCCCGCTCGGGGACGCCTCGCGCATCGAAGCGGACCTTGACCCCCTCGCTCTTGCGGGCGAAGCGAAGCAGGCCCTTGACGATCTCGCCGACGCTCGCCGCCTGCTCTTCGATCAACTCGACTTTCTCGAGCGCGCCGCTGCCGCCGTCGAGGTCGTCGAGCTCTTCGCGCAGGAGCTGCGCGAACATGCTGATCACCGCGATCGGGTTGTTGACCTCGTGCGCGATCCCGGCGGCCATTTCGCCGAGCGTCGAGAGCTTCTCGCTCTGGACGAGTTGAGACTGGAGCCGCCGAGTCTGGGTCACGTCTCGGGCGTGCTCCACCACCCCGCTCACGGTCAAGTCAGCGGCGAAGACCGGATACTGAGCCACGAGCAAGACCCGCTCCCCGGCCGGATCGGCCAGCACGAGCTCCGTATGCCGCGGGAGGCCGCCTGAGACGACCTGACTCGTTTCTTCCAAGAAGGCCCCGGGATCGACCAACCCTCGTCGCACGAGGACTTGCGCGTAGTCGTCACCACGCGCCGCTCGACCGTGATCTTCGGCCGCGACGCGATTCGTGCGCACGACCTTCAGCTCCCGATCGAGGACGAGCAGCGGATCGGTGATCGCGTCGAAGGTTCCCTGCAGCTCCGTCTCCTGCCGTTCGCTCTGATCGAGGCTGGTCTGGAGGTTGGTGACCCGCAAGGCGTAGATCCCGAGGCCGATCACGACCAAGGCCATCATGGCGGCTGCCGAGAGGGTCAACCGCGTCTCGAGCGAAAACCCAGAGCTCTGGGGGACCCGCACCAGGAGCTGCCAGCCACCGCCCGCTCGCGTCACGAGGGCTTGACTGAGGATCTCGCCAGCCAGGACGCGGGTCCCTGCCTGCCCCCCCTCTCGATCGAAGGGCGCAGACGCCCCCCGTGGCCAGCGAACGGCCCCCTGGCTTGCGAGGGCCCAGGTCCCCCCTCCACCTTGCTGGGCGCAGCGCTCGAGTGGGCGCCGCGCGTCGACTTCCGCATAGACCAGCCAGCCGCGACCCGTGCGCCAAGCCGCCGCCACACGCGGTGCGTCCACCTTGCCCACCAGGCTGACCAAGAGCTGTCGCGGGCTCCCCGCCGACGCTTTTGCCTGAAAGGCGGACGATTTACCGGGGGGCTCGAGGAGATCGAGCGCCGGATCCCCGGGCTCGCGCGAGAACCCACAGAGCGGCGGATCGAAGCCGAGGGAGAGGACCTCGAGGCGGAGGACCGCCTCCTCGCGCGTCAGCTCGCTCAAGATCGCGTCGAGCTGGCGGTAGTGCGCGCTCGCGTCGGCGCTCGAGACGCCGTCTCGAGTCAGGCGCTCCAGCGCGTCCGCCTCGGCTAGGGTCCGCACGAGGCGCTCAGCGAGCTCGATCGGCTCCGCGAGGGACGCTGCCGCCGCCTCGACCTCCGCGTGGCGCTCGGTGCGCTCGACGTCGACCAGGAGCCGACGGCCCGTCGAGTAGAGCAGCCCTCCAACCGCGGCCAGGAGCCCGAGCAAAACCGCGACGGCAAACACCACCCCCGAGGCCCCAAAGCGCGTCCTGCCCGACGCCGCGCTCATTGCCCCAACAGGAGCGCTGCGCGGCGGCCTGCCTCGTCTTGAGGGGCGAGCTGGCGCGCCTTGTCGAGGAGCGCCCGCGCGAGGGAGCTCTTGCCTTGGCGACGCGCCGAGTCCCCCGCCAGGAACACCAAGAGCCCTGCACGACGGGGGTCCTTCTCGAGCTCGCCCGCCGCGCGCAGCTCAGCCTCTGCCAAGCCCAACAGGCGCCGCTCCTCAGCCACCCAAGTCGCCATACTCCGCCGAATCACGTCTCCCTTGAAGGCCGCCAGTCCTTCGTTGGCGCGGCGAAAGTCGCCCGTGCGGATCCAAGCCCGCAGCCGTGCCAGACCAAGCTCGCGCCGGCCGAGGGGCTGCTGCCGAGTCAGCTCAGCGAGTCTCTGGGCTTTGCGCTGGTAGAGGTCTCTCTCGAGACGATCGAGCGCCGCGCGCGCCGCGAGGTGGGCGAAGCGCTCGGCCGGCGAGGCGCCCCGCATTCGAGCAGCCAAGGCGCGTCGGGCGACACCGAGGTCCTCGAGCGAACGATCAATGACTCGCACACTCGGCTCCGCCGCAGGGTCCGCGTCATGGCGAGCGGCCAGGATCGCGAGGTGCTCCCCTACCTCGCGCATGCTCCGAGGCCGAAACCCCGCGTCCGGCCCCTGGAGCACCGCGGCGCCTCGCGCCCCCCACGCCGCGCGCAAGTAGAGCCGCCCAACAAGGGCTCGCCGATCTCCCTTGCTCAACCCGAGGCGCGCGCCGAGCGCGTTGTAGATCCGCCCGGCCAGCTCGAACTGCTCGCTCTGGCTGAGGAAGTCCCGCGTGTTTATGGAGCGCTCCTTGCGAAAGGCCACCACGAGCGCCTTGACCTCGTCCTGAACACCGGCGGGCGCTCCGGCCTTAAAGGCCGGGAGCGGTCCGCCGACACCGCGGGTCAGGAAAGTCCCCCGGCAGCGCGTGCACCGAGAGACGACGTCCAGCCCCAGGACCCGACGTCCGCCCTTGGCGTCGATCCCGTAGGCGCAGCCGTCGCTGTCGACCCCGCCGCCCAAGTTCCAAGAGCGCTCGGATTGAACAAGTCGGCCTTCGTCGCCCAATGGGCAGGCGACCTCCGCGGCCACAGCCGGAAGGGTCAGACTCGTCACCAGGAGGAGGGCGCAGGGCCACTTCATGCGGGATCCTACCGCGCGGGGCCGCCAGCCATAGGTCCCCCAAAACGCTCCAAGCAGACCGCCAGAGATTCACGCAGGGACTTCCCAGAGGAGCCCTCCCCTTGAGACACTCTGAAACGAGTTCCCTCACTCTCTTGACGCGCTTCGTGGAGAACGACCCATGCGCCGAGTTCGCGCGCTGCTCCTGCTGACTCTCTCCGTCCTCCTGACCGGGTGTCCCCCGCCGCCTAGCGTGGCGGGAGGGGGAAAGAAGAACGCCTCCCCGAACGCCACCCTCCAAACGGGCCCGATCCAGTCCCCGACCAAGCCGCAAGACCTCGGGCCCCCTCCCCCCACAGAGATCGAAACCGACGGCCTCAAGACCGGAGAGCGCTACCGGTTCTTGACCGAGCAAGGCACCCTCACGATCCGCGAGACTTGGCTCGTCAAAGCGATCGAGCCGGGCAAGGAGGTTCGCTACGACTTGTTCTCGATCACCGAGGTCAAGGGCGAGGAGCCTCGCGAAACGGGGCCAACCCCCAAGGTGCTCCGACTCGCGATCGAAGACGCGCCCGCGCCTCCGGGGCCGCCCCCCGTCGCCTGTGGCCAAGAGACCCTCGAAATCTCGGGCGTTCGCTTCGAGTGCACGATCTACCGCCAGGGCCAAACCCGTCGCTGGATCAGCGCTCGCTTCCCTCGACTGATTCAACTCGAGCAAGGCGGAAAGCCCTTTCGTCGCTTGATCGGGATCGATCCCCCTAAGAAGTAGCGGCAGACTCGGCCGACCAAGGAGTACGACGTGGGCCAGGCACAAGGACAGGCGACAGACCTCGGACTCAGCCCGCGCCGCGAACGAGCGTTCGCAGCCCTCGTGGGCGCGCTGGTCGCAGACGCGGCCGCGCTCGGCTTCCATTGGCTCTACGACGTCGAGCGCCTCGCAGAGCGCGGTGGTGAGCGCCCTGAGTTCCAGACGCCCGACCCGCTCGACTTCGCGGGGGTCCCAGGCTACTTCGCGCACCCCGGCAAGCGCGCGGGCGACCTCAGTCAATACGGCGAGGGGCTGCTCGTCCTCGCGACGACCCTCCTTCGGGCCGAGGGTCGCTACTCGGTCCGCGCCCACCAGGGGGTGTTCCAGGAGGTGTTCGGCTCCGGGGGGACCTGGTCGGGATACGTCGACCACCCGACCCAGGCCACACTCCGCAACCTCGAGCGAGGCACGCAAGCCGCCCTCGAGGCTGGCCTCGCCGCAGGCTCGGGGATCCCAGCCGAGGCCCGCGCCGGAGCTGTCCAGCGGATCTTGGCCAAGGCCCGCCTCGCGAGCGGTGACGAGCTCCTAGAGACCCTCCAAGCCGCGCAGGAAGCCCCGCTCAGCGAAGGCGCCCGGGCAGCCGCCGTGGCCCTAGACGCCGCCTGGCCCGAAGCCTCAGGTGACCAAGACCTGCAGCTGCCGGCTTTGAGCGGCCTGGTCCCCCTCGTCGCGATCGGACTCGACGACGCCGATATCGAGCGGGCGACCCGTGTCACGCACCACGACGACGAGGCCGTCGGCTGGGCGCTCGCCTCTGCGGCCGGCCTCCGAGTCGCGCTCTCGGGCGGAACGCCCAAGGAGGCTGTGGCCGCCGTCGCCGAGGCGGCGAGAGACCCCCTCGCCGAACGACTCGCCGAGGGCCTCGCGATCACTGGAACCGCCGTCGACGTGATCGGAATCCTGGGCCGAAACTGCACCCTTCGCAACGCCGTCCCAGGCCTCCTCAACGTCGCCGCCGCCGCCCCAAGCTACGAAGTCGGCGTCCGAGAAAACGTGCGGGCCGGAGGGGACTCCTGCGGTCGAGCGACGCTCCTGGGCGGAATCTTGGGAGCCTGTTACGGAGTCGGCGGCAGCCGCGGCGTCCCCTATCCCTGGCTCGCTCGCCTGGAGCGCGCAGCTCCGCGGATAGCGACTTGCCACGGCCTGGCAAGTTTCGTCCCCTTCTAAACCGGAGGCCACGATTCTGAGAGGTCGCCCACGAGGGTGGTCTCACGACTCCCGTTCGCTATGAAGGCGACCTCGCTCAGAATCGCGCTCCGCTTTACTAGGAAGAGTTGAGTGTCGAAAGGGTC
>JAESQQ010000951.1 GCA_016765095.1 Planctomycetota bacterium
CGCGAACCGGCCGGCGGCCCCCGTCCCACCGCCGGCCCCGAGCGACGACGTGGCGCCCGTGATTGCGCTGACCTCACCTCCGCTCGGGACGATGACGTCTTCGCGCTCGGTCCGAGTCCGCGGTCGGATCAGCGACACGAGCCGGATCGCTCGCCTCGTGATCAATGGCCGCGTGGCTCGTGTTCCGAGCACTCGGTTCGACGTCCAAGTCGCTCTCCGCGAAGGCCTGAACGTGATCGAGGTCGTCGCGACCGACAGCGCTGGCAATACGAGTCGGTCCGCCCGAGCTGTGATCCAAGGCCGGTTCGCCAGGCCCGGCGCGCCTCTGCCGGGGGCCTTGGCCCTTCGGATCAACCGGACCGGGCTCCAAGCCGTCGAGCGGCTCCTGAGCAATTCCTTTGGTCGACGGGACTTTGGAGCCGCTCTCCTCCGCGCCAAGGGCCCCCTCACCGAGCGCAAGTACCGATTCGTCAAGGCGACGGTCCTCCGCGCGACCGAGGCCCAGATCGGCCGGATCGACTTTCAACTGACCCCGAGCGCGAGCGGACTCAAGATCCGGGCCGCGATCCAGGACATAAACCTGCTGACCAAGGTCGAGGTCGATCCCCGAATCGGGCCGACTTTCGTGCTCACGACTCGCGTCAAGGCGAGCCAAGCCGTGTTGTTCGCGACCGCGAGCGTTCGATTCCTCCAGCGAGACGTGCTGTTCCTCAAGAAGGGCCTTCCGCTGACGCGGCTCCAGTCTCCGACGGTTCGACTGGACGGATTCAGCTTCAACGTCCGCGGCATTCCGAACGTCCTCGAGCGACGTCTACGAGAGTCCATGAAGCGCCGCCTGGAGGGCATGGTCGCCAAGGCGATCGAGACCAAGCTCGCGGCCAAGTTGACCTTCGTCCTGGGCGGCGTGCTGAGCAAGACGGTCAACAAGACGATCCGGGGCGTCGGCTTCCGGGCGAGCTTTCAACCCGAGTCGATCAGCGTCGACTCCGCAGGCCTCCTGATTCGGACGGGACTTCGGATTCAGTCCCGCGGGCGCCCTCGCTCGCGTGCGCCCGGTAGCCTGCGGGTCAGCGGCGCTCTCCCGACTCTCTCAAAGAGGGCGGGGTTCGACGTGGGCGTTCGCCTCGACTCGCTCAATCAGGCCGCGTTCCTCGCCTGGGAGTCCGGTCTCCTCGACCTCGATCTCCACAAGGAGATCAATCTCCCGGCTGCGATCAAGAACCTCGACGGCCTCCAGTTGGGGAACCTCCTCCCCCAGATCAAGGGCAAGATCAAGCTGCCCGACTCGATCGAAGTCGAGGTGCGGGCCGGGTTGCCCCCCGTGTTCACCAAGGGCGCCAAGCGAGACACGATCCAAGTCGGGCTCGGGGACCTCGAAGTTCGCCTCTACGCTCGGGACCGGAACCGAATCTCCCCCCGCAAGCTCGTGGCTCGGGTCGGAGTTCACCTCGAGGCCGAGGCTGCGGCGCGAGTCAGCGGCCGCGAGTTGAAAGTGAGCCTCGGGCGAACGACTCGGGTTTCGCTAGTCCTCCTGGAAACTCCGCTGGGTGTCGCTGACTTGAACGGGCTCCAGACCGTGATCGACATGCACCTCCCCACGATCCTCAAGCTCCAGAGTCGGTTGATCTCGGGGATCCCGCTCCCCCTCGACGGCAAGCTCGGGCTCCGCGGCCTCGAGATTCGGAGTCAAGGGGCTGGGCTCGCCTTGAGCGGTGAACTGCGTTAACACGCCGACAGAGGGGTTTTGACGGATCGGTCAGGCCACGGGAGCGCCGATCAGCCCCTAGACTGCTTTGCCTGAAGGCGACCGCGATCTAGCTGATTCCGCTTTCGAAGGCAAAGCAGCTTAGAAGTTGAGCTGAAACTCCAAGAAGGCGTAGTCCATATCACCGCTGCTCCGGCCGGAGGTCCCGCGCCCTGTGTCGCGAATGAAGCCGCCCGACCAGAAGTGGCTGTAGGCCGCGCGGATTCGGAGGTGCTCGTCGAACAGGGTCCACTCGACCATGAAGTCGAGCTCGGTCCCCAGGAATCCATTCGCGTTGCCCGTCGGGTCGCGGCGGATCGGCGTCCGCGGGAGCCCGTACCAACCGTCTTTGCGCTTGGCGAGCCAGAACGCGTGCCCCTCGGAGCGGAGCACGACGCCGGGGAGGATCGTGAACTCGGCCTCGAGGGAGACGTCGTGAATGTTCGACCAGGAGACGAGGCCCATGTTCCCCTGGTGGCGAAAGCCCTGCGGCAAGATCGGGTCGAAGTTTTGAATCTTTCCGTCGTTGGGGTCGCGGTCGCCTGAAGCGTAGGCGTATTCCGCGGCGACCCTCAGGCTCCGCTCGTCGTCGAAGTCGAACTGGAGCCAGCCGCGCACAGCCGTCGCCCAGGCCCGCACTCGGTCGCCCGCCACGTCCCCGTATTGCCAGACGACCTCGGTCGTGAACCCAGCGAAGCCGAAGTCGCTCGACGTCCGGAAACCGAGGGTGTAGTCCTTGCGGTCGCCCAGTCGGGATCGCTTCTCGCTCGTGAAGACACGATCCGAGAAGTAGCGGTTGAACACGTAGGCGTCGATCTCGTGCCCCTTGAACGCGCGGAGCGAGACGTAGAGCCCGTTGAACCAGAAGTCGTCGTTCTCGTCGCCGTCGCTGCTAAACACCGCGCCTTCGCGGACATTCGCCGAGAACACGGTCGCCCAGACCTTGGGCTTGGCGCTCGTACCGCCGAAGTGCCCAAAGACCTGAACGCCGTCCCAACTTCGGGTCACGTTGTTGAAGAAGAGCGGGGAGAGGAGTCGCCCGTCTCCGAGCTGAGGAACCTTCCAGCGCCCGACCCAGATCCAGAGCGGCAGATCGAGGGGCTCAGCGATCTCGAGGAAGGACTGCAGGACGAAGATCTCAGCCGTGTCCTGATTGGCCGGCTGGTCTCCCCAGATTCGACTGTCCTGGAGTTCGATCAGGGCGCGGAGGTTCTTGTGGAGGTAGAAGTCGAGGCCGATTCGGGTCCGTAGGAGCGCAAAGTCGGTCGCGTCGCTCTGCTCGTCGCTCGCTGGCCGACCCGCTTGGCCTGGAATTCTAAAGTCGCTTGGATCTCGGTATTCACCGCGGATCTGAAGCTGGCCGCTCAGCTTGAGCCTCATGTCCTTGGGCAGGTCAACTACGGGGTGTTTCCCGTCGTCCACAAACCCGTAGGGGTGCTTCCAGTCTTCTCCGTAGGAGAGCTTGCGCGTCGGCGAAGGAGGGACGTCCTCGGGCGCGAGGACCCACTCTTCGTCGTCGTCGTCTTCAGTGGATTCGGGCTTGGGCTCCTCCGCGGGGGTCGCCGCGCGGAGCTCCTTGACCTGCTCTTCGAGGGCGCGAATGCGCTCGAGGAGGTCGCTGGAGGGTTCCTCTTGGCCGAAGGCCGGGAGGGCGAACACGCAGGTTGCGAGGAGAAGAGCCACTCCAGCCGGGGAGGCGCTTAAGGTCATCGAGTTCCCGGTCGGACCCGAGGGTGGGGGGAGGGAGCTGGGGTCCAACGAGCGAAGAGCATACCTTTGGCTCATGACGCTCAGTCACGGATCTGCCACCGGACGCCTGGGGGTGCGCGCGTCCTGAGATAGCCTGTGGCCCATGCCCTCCTCCCCAGACCCCGAGGTCTCACCGCCGGCCGAGGCCAGCGCCGACGCGCCGCTCCCGGCGAGCGTCGAGGAGTCGGCCGCGCCAGAATTGCCATGATCCGCCGTCTGGCGGGGATCATGAGAGCGATGATTCTCACCGGTCAGGAGGTTCCCAGCGGTGGCCTGCCAGGCGACCTGGGAATCTTGACCGTCAACGTCAATACAACCGCGGCCA
>JAESQQ010000952.1 GCA_016765095.1 Planctomycetota bacterium
ACGCAGAGGATCGGCTGAAGCTCTGCCGCGAGAGCGACCCGAAGCTTGCGAGCCACGAGCGCGTCGCCCTCGCCGGCATAGCGCCGCTCGCTGTGACCGACGATCACCCACTGGCAGCCGATCTCGACCAGGTGTCGCGCGGCGACTTCGCCCGTGTGAGCTCCCTCCTCGTGGGGGGAGACGTCCTGTGCACCCAACTCGAGGGAGACTCCAGCCTCGGCGACGGCTTCACCCAAGGCCTGGAGGGCCGTGAAGGGTGGGCACACCACGAGTTGAGACCCCGCCGCGCGCACGAGGTCCCGGTTCGCCGCGAGGCTCGCCACGAACTCGCGCGCTTCGGCGCGAGTCTTGTGGCTCTTCCAGTTGGCGACGATCAGGGCTTCACGGCGAGCGCCTGCCGCGTCGAATCTACGGGGCTCGACGCCCCGCGCTCGCACGAGATCTCTCGCCAGCGGCGTCAAGTTCGCGTCCGCGGGAATCTCAAGGTCAGGAGTCGCGCGGAGGTCGCGAGCGGTAATCCAAGGCCGAGTAGCCATAGGGGAGTATCGGAGGCTAGAGGGGGGCTCACAACAGCCGTCGAGATCGGTTTCGCGATCAGATTCACGACGCCCTGCGTCAAGCGACCTCTCGCTCAGGCGAGCGTCGAGGGCGGTCGAGATTAGAATCACGCCCCCCCAATGTTCTCCCCCGGGACTGATCTGATCGAGCCCCTCCGAATCTTCTCTGGCGCCCCGCGGCAAGCGGAGCAGAACCTGGCCGACTTCCTCAAGTGGGTCGGTGGGCCGGCCTTGTTCCACCTGCGTGGGCGAGATTCAAACCGCTGCCGCGTCCTCTGCGGAGGACTCCACGGAAACGAACCCTCGGGCTTCTTCGCGATTCACAGCCTGCTGCGCGAACCGCCGGAGTTCCCCGTCGACACGATCCTGATCCTGGGCAACGTCAAGGCGGCGCTCCAAGACCCCGGCTTTTACTACCGAATGCTCTCTCAGGAAGAGGACATGAACCGGATCTGGACGGGAGGAGTCCACACCCCGCTTCGCCAAGCCGCGGCCGAGGTCCTGCGCTACCTCGCGCGGCGCCGCGTCGAGGCTGTGGTCGACCTCCACAACAACAGCGGGTTCTACCCGATCTACTCAGTGATCCTCAACGGAGCCCCCTCGCGAATCGCGCTCGCCCGGCACTGGACACACCGCTACGTCCGCTACGACGGCGCCTCCTTGGGGACTTTCCTCGAGGTCCTCGACCGAATCTGTCCAGGCGTCGTGATCGAATGCGGCCAGGCCGGCGATCCCTCAGCGGACCTGCGAGCACTCGACGGCGCGGTGCGCTTCTTGACCGCCGAGCGCCCCTTCGCCCCGAGCCGGGAGTTTCAGGAGGATGCCGCGGTCTACCGCTGCGTGGCCCGGGTCACGGTCCCTCAAGAAGTCAGCCTCGAGTTTGGCAGCACCCCGACGGGGAGCGACCTCACGATCCGCCCTGGAATTGATCGCCACAACTTCGAGCTCTTGAAGGCTGGGACACGCCTCGCGGAGCGAGCCCGTCCCGCCGGTCGGCTCGTGGTGACCGACGCCTTCGGTCGCGAAGTCACAAAGCGTTTCCTCGAGCACAGCCCCCGTTGGATTCGCCTCACACAGGACATCGTCCCCGTGATGATGACCAACGACGGGCGCGCGGCGAAGAGCGACTGCCTGCTCTATGTCGCAGAGCGGGTCGACGTGGCCGGTGCAGCGGAACCCTTCCCCCGCAGCTCTCGCCCGGCCTAACCCCTTGGACGCCGACCTGCGACGCCTCGAGCGCTCCGCCGCCGAGGCCCCCCACGATCTCGAGCGCGCCGCCGACCTCGCGCGGGGCTACCTGCGAGCCGGCCAGCCGCTTGAGGCCCTGACCTTCGCCCGCGCCTGCGAAGGCTCCCTGCACGAAGAGGCCGCTGCTGCGCTCGGCGCCCAGCTGGGCCTGAAGCTGGTCCGTCTGAGCCCGAGCGAAACCTACCTGCACCCCCGCGACCGCAGCGAAGAAGTCCTCGTCCCCGCTGGCGCGTTCTTGGACGAAGGCCTCGCCGCCTCCAGCAGTTCTCTCTCGCCCGGTGGTGAGCGGAGCGCCCTCGCCCGAGTCGAGCTGCCGGCCTTCCTGATCTCTACCTACTCCCTTCCCTTCCCCACTCGGGAGGCTGCCGAGAAGCGCCTCGCGCGCGAGGGCGATCGGCTCCCCACCGCAGCGGAGTGGAAGAAGAGCTGGCGCGGCGGGCTGTTCCTCGACGGCGACGCCCTGGCCCGGGTCCAAAACCCAGAGCCTGACCGACTCCGCCCCTCGGGGCTCAGCGCGGGAAGGGGACTCGAGCGCTCGCCCTATGGAGTGGTGTTCTTGAGCGCCGGCGGCGGTCACGAGTGGTGCGCAGACTCGAGTGAGTGGGTCTGCGCGCTGGCTGACGACGGCCGTTACCGAGTGCCGCCTGGGCGGGGTCTTCCCCCGGGCGCTCGGCGCGTGAGAGTCCTGGACCCATGCGCGTAAGCCGAACCGCGAGGTAGGCTTCTAAACCGGAGGCCACGATCCTGAGAGGTCGCCCGCAGGTGTGGTCTCACGACCCCCCTTCGCTAGGAAGGCGACCCCGGTCAGAATCGTGCTCCGCTTTACTAAAATCAATCTTATAGAAACGGAATTCGTGATTCGGTCGCCACTCAAAAACGTGTCGGTGTTGCACAACCACTCAGAATCACGAACTTCCGTTTAGCGTGTCGACACCCCTCATTCAGCTCAAACTCCGAGAGGGCCAAGAGACCCTCTGCGGCTTCTGTCGCGACGGCATAGAGGAAGACGAGGACCAACACTCCTGCGTGGGGTGCGCTGCGCACTTTCACCTTGAGTGCTGGCGAGACGAGCTCAAGGGGCACTGCGCAACCATAGGCTGCGAGCACGAGAAGCCAGCCCAGGGGCCGCGCCGAGCGCTGCGAATCCGGGCCCGGCTCCGGCGGCGCACCGGGCCTGCCCCACCCGCAGGCGGTCCGGGTCGGCCATGTGACCGCGGTCTCCGGATCGGGGATCAGCGCGATCCTCCACAGCGATCGGGGCGTCGGCCCGACCGAGCTTGCCGCGGCGGTCCAGATCGGCG
>JAESQQ010000953.1 GCA_016765095.1 Planctomycetota bacterium
CCGGCACCGGACCAAGGACGGCGCCTGGCGCGGGCTCCCCCAGACCCACTCCAATCCGAGTTCGATCCCCAGCCGAGGCGGAGACGTCGGCCAAACGGGACTCGCGCTGCTCTCCTTCCTCTGCGCGGACTACGGCCCTGACAAGAAGGGTCCCTATCGCAAGGTGATTCAGGGCGCGAGAAACTGGCTCCTGGGCCGAGTCGGCGACGGCGACTTCAAGAAACCAAAGTTCAATCACCTCTCGACCTACTACGAGCGCGCGATCGGCACCCTGGCCCTCGCCGAGTGGCTCCAGCGCGCCCCTAAGGACCAAGAGGTGCGCGAGGCGCTCAAGCGCTGCGTCAAGCACCTGACCGCGTCCCGCGATCACGCCCGAGGGGGCTGGCGCTATAGCTTTGCGCGAGGCAGCGACACCAGCGTTACCTCCTGGGTCATGCTCGCGCTCAAGTCGGCCCGCCACGCCAAGGTCGACGTTCCAGAGGAGGACTTCGACGGGGCGCGCCTCTGGATCGAGCAGGTCACCAACCAAAAGACCGGGACCACAGCCTACGTGTCGTTGGGCGACGGTCGAGAAAACGGTGCCATGGCCGCGACGGGCCTGTTCCTCCGAATCCTCCTCGGAGGCAGCCAGACCGAGCGCGTCAATCGGCTCGCGATCAAGCAAGTCCGCCGAATCCGGGTCTCGGTCTGGCGCGGCAAAGTCGGCAACCTCTACGAGGTCTACTACGGGGCGCTGGCGATGTACCAAGTCGGGGGCCGCGAGTGGCGCCGCTTCAACCCCAAGATCCGGGACGCCATGGTCGCCGCGCAGCTCAAGGACGGCTGCGAGCGCGGGGGTTGGCGCGGGGGCTCATGGGTCAGCGAGCCGATCGCGGCGACGGCGATCTCGATCCTGACGCTCGAGACCTACTACCGCTACATCCCTCAACAAGGCGCGACGAGCGCCAGCTCAGGCGAGAAGGCCCTCGACGAAGCCCACGGGCTGCTGAGCGAACTCGAGGAGACCGCCGCCAAGGGAGACGCCAAGGAGTCCGACCTCCAAGCTCAAGCGCTCGCGGCCCAAGCCGCTTACGGGCGCGCAGTCCGAATCCTCGAGAAGAACCCCGGCGGGGATTGGGACCTCTTGATCGAGGGCTACATCGGCCAGGCGCGCTTGTTCGCTCGAGACGGGGAGATCGAGCCGGCCCTGGCCCTGCTGACCAAGGCTCGCAAAGTCGTCCCCTCGGGGGAGCCGGCACCGCCCTCGATCGCCAAGCTCCAAGCCCGCCTCGCGCTCCTCCAAGCGATCCGGAGCGCCGAGCTGGCGATCGCCACCGCTCAAGAGCTCGGTGGCCGCAAGGACACGACCGACGTGCAGCGCACGCAAGCCCTCGACGGGCTCCGCAAGGCGGCCCGAATGCTGAACATTCGCTCGATCAGCGCCAAGCTCGACTCGACCGGCCGCGAGACGATTCGCGCCCTGGGCAGCGCGCTCGAGGCGGCCGCGACGCTCCTGATCAAGTCGGCAGACCGCGACGCCATGATCGACAAGGAGCTTGAGCGGCTCAAGAAGCGCGGCGTCATGCCCAAGGTCCTGGGGAGCTTCGAGCGGCGAGTGATCCTGCTCTTGATCCAGCGGGCCCACGAACGCTACGTCCTGTCCCGAACCGAGTCCTCGCGAGCGCGCTTCCTCCAGGCCGAGAGCGATCGCCAGGTCCTCGACGACCTGGCCGTGCTCCGGCGAGGCTCTCCCGCGGACCGGGCTCGCCTCGGCCCGGCCCTTGAGCAGCTCGAGTTGGCCCGCATCGCGGGTCGCGTCGGGATCAAGGACACCGAAGGCGCCGTGGCGGCCGTGGAGGAATACCTCAGGCGCTTCCCCAAGGGCAAATACCGGAGCGACGGCGAGCGGCTCGAGCGCGCCCTCCTGATCTCGTTAGGTCCCTTCGAGTCCCTCCCCGACGCTCGTCGAGTTCGGCTGACCGCGCTCCTCCTCGAGGCGGCCAAGCGCAAGGAAGCGCTGACCGCCCTCGAGCTGTTGACACTCGGGAGGCTCCTGCTCGGCCGCGGGCAAGCTCGTGAGTCCGCGACGGCCTTCGGTCAGGCGATCAATGCGACCGAGTCCGCCTCGATCCGACGGGCCGCGAAGCTGGGACGTTCGCGAGCCCTAAGAGCGCTGGGGACCCCGAACGCCGCCATGGCGGAGCTCAACTCCCTCGCCCAGACCGACAACAACCGGCTGGACGTGATCCGAGAGCGCTGTCTGGTGCTTCGGGCGCAGCGAAAGTTCGCGCCCGCGATCGACGAATACGTGCTCGTCCTGAACGCGATCGAGCACGAAGAACCCCAGACCTGGTGGGACCTCTCCGAGCAGCTCGCGCGGACTTACGTCGAGGCCAAGCGAGCCCGAGCGGCCCGCAAGTTCCTTGAGGGCCTCCGCAACAAGGACCGGACCTTTGGAGGGGACGCCCCACGCCGCAAGCGCATGATCCAGCTCATGCGCGAGGTCGATCTGCTCGCGTCGCGAGAATAGAAAGAAACCCTGGGGGGAGTCAGCGCGTCTCACCTTCTGCCGGAGGCCCCACGCATGTCGACCCTAGTCCGCACCCTTGCTCTTCTCTCGCTCCTGTGCCTCGTGGCGCCTGCGCAAGCCCTCGCCAAGGCGCGCTTCATGGCCCAGGAGGAGCTCCTCGCGAAGGCGCCCCTGATCGCGCTTGTCGAAGTCACCTCCGTCGCTGCGGTCGATACGAAGGGCAAGTTCTGGACCTATCGTCAGCAGGCCCAGGCGACCCTCGTCCAAAGCGTCCGCGGGGAGGTCCCCGCGCGATTCTCGATCCACGCCCAGAAGAGCTTTATCTGCGCCCGAGCCTCCTACACGCCGGGGCGCTACCTGGTCTTCCTCCAACGCGAGGGAGCGCTCTACACGACCCTCAACCACCAGTTCGGTCAGTTCGCGGTCAAGGAGGGTCGGCTGGAGTTCTTCCAGGAGGGCGCGAGCCTCGAGCGCAAGGAGGAAGCCCTGTCTACGGTCCTCAAGACGATCTCGGCGCCCGCGGCCTACTTCCCCGAGTCGATCCTGACTCCCGACCACCGCTACCAGCGCGACACGGTCAAGACGATCGAGTTCCCCGATCTCGCCCGCGTCCTCGGCAAACACCGCTTGCTGCGAGGGATCTACGCCAACCGGCCGACGCCGACGGGAAACGTCCGCGTGACCTACCTCCACAACCGCTACTTGCTCGTTGAGCCGACCGGCGCCCAACGTCCCCTCGACGATCTCCAAGCCCCGATTCGCAAGGTCTTCCTCGCCCAAGCCGTCGTGGCGACGAGCGCTAAGGAGCGCGCCTGGGTCGCGGCCGCCTATCTGTTCCTGGTCCAAGGAGGCGAAAAGCCCTTCGGCACCTGGTGGGGCTCTGCCTACAACCTAGACAAGTCCTCGCAGGGGGGTCACGTGTTCGAGACCCGCTGGGTCCACGGGAAGAGCTTTAGCTCGAGTGACGTCTATCGGTTTCGATACGACGCTCAGGGCCGGCTGCTCGCGATCGACCACAAGGAGATCTACCACTAGGTCTTGGTAGCTCGCCACGTCGCCATGACCTAGTCGACTCGACTCCAAGGGCGCGAGTGACTTCCCCCGGGTCGAATTCACCTGCGAGCGCGAAGTAGGCGTGGATCCTGGTCATTGGGTCTCCCAGCTTGGCCTGTTCATGTGGTTGAGACCTCGTTAGGTAGCTCGGCTGTTGCCTGGCACCAAGGCCGAGTCAGCAAGTCAGCCTGCGGATCGTGCGGATTGATCCCTTGGTGGGTTCGGCGCCTGCAAGGCCGACCGTCGTGGATCGGCCAGCCGAACTCGCTCGCGCACGTCTCGACCAGGTGCTTGCACTAGGAGGGGCATGGAGGACATTCTGGGTGCTCGGCCCCGAGCGATCCATCCATCCGAACACTCGGGCGAGTTGTTGTGGTTCTACTGCGCGAGGAACTGCCGCCAGGTCGCCTTCAGCCCTACGACAACCATGGGGTCACCGACCTGCGCTCGAATCCCTACGGTCCATTCAAGGAGTTCCACGAACTGCTGTGGATCAGCGGAGACCGGAGCGTCCCGAAGTGAGAAGAGAGCTTGTCCCCGGTTCCTCCTCTTCTCACTGCGGAGAAAGAGGTTCATGAACAAGTCAGCGAGCGGGCTCAGGGCGATCAGTCGCAGATCAAGGTAAGGCGTGTAGGGGGAGGAGATCGAGAGACGAACCTCTTCGAGTCCGTCGGCGCTAGTCTCGGTCTCGAAGGAAACTGCGGCGCCGTAGTTCAGGGACTTGCTCCTTTGGACTAACTCCTCGCAAATCCCCACCAGCAGCCTGTTCTTGAAATTCGGAAACTCAATCTTCATGGCTCAGTACTCAAGTGTCGGCCAGACCCGTCTGGGACGAGACGGCAAATTGTCGCTGCCCTCCTCAGTTGATTCGTGGCCGACCTCGACCCAGCGCGGCGCGATCCACACCTCCTTACTCACCAAATCCCCTAGCCTGTCTTGCTGATCTTGGGTGTTCGAGACCCACCAGTGAGAGGAGGCCAATGAGGCGCGCGGTTCTGTTCGACGTGTTCGGCACCCTTGTTCATTTCGGGGTGAAGGCACACCCCTTCATGACCCTCATGAAGGATCTCCCTCTGAATCGAGAGCAGTCGCTTCGGGCCAGACGTCTGCTGTTGGCGTCGGCCGTGCCGAGCATCCGACACGCCGCGAATTCGCTGGTGTCTGCGGGGAGAGATTGGCTAGCTGGGGCGGGCGGGGCCCTGGACATGTCCTTCTTTTCGGCCACTGGCCGAGTCGAGGGGCGATTCAATTCCTTCCGCACCGAGTGGCTGATTCAAGCCTACGCCCGGACCGTGGTGACGATCGGGCCCCTCGGCCGGGCCGTCCTGAAGGGAAGGGCTCCCGCTTCGAGCGCGGTCTGGAAGATCTTGGCGAATGAAGGAGCGACCCGCGCCCTAGCCTTTGAGGGCGTCGAAACCCGCCAGCGAGAGGCCGACAGTGAGTGACTCGCGGCTGCGTGAGCTTGAGCGGCGCTGGAAGGAGACGGGCAGCGTCGACGACGAAGCAGCCTGGCTTCGAGGCAGGGTGAATGCGGGCGAGTTTTCTGCCGAGAGACTCGAAGTGCTTGCCCGAATCGGTCACCCGGCGGCAAGTGACGGGGCCGTTCCCCCTGAGGTTGAATGGCGAGGAGCGCTGGGTGTCGCTCATGCGCTGGAGCCCACTCTCGCCTGGCGGTTCCGAGCCCTTGTCGTCTGCGAAGTAGGCCTGCTCTGGGTTGAACACGAGTCAGGAGTAACTTGCTCTTCACAGCGAGTCGAACTCAGGAATGCGCTCCTTCGCAACGATCTCTCTGTGGTGAGCAAGGGCCTCAATCTGCCTGAGGTGGTGTTGGAGGAAGGCTGCACGGGCAGGGACCTGGTCGAGGGTGCGCTTCGCGCCGCACAAGCCGAAGATATTGCCTGGACGCAGGGTCTCTTTCAGGAGGCTACTTCGGGCCTTCGCAACGGCGATGATGCCCTGGAGCCCGTATGTCTGGCTGCGATCGCCTCACTACTGCTTGGATATTGGGTTCCCTCTAAGCAGCGCCTGAAGATCCGGTATCAATCGGTCACCAAGACCGGCGACGACGCGACCTATGCGTCCGATCCCGGTGAGATCTCGCTGTCCCCCGAGAGGCTGGAGAAGTTAGCGCCAGAGATCTGCAAGACAGGCGGTCTGCTCAAGAGACTCTGGGAAGGGTTCTTGGGGGAAGAGTCGTTCGACCAGGAAGATGTCGACTCCTGGCGGGTGAACGTGACCGAACAGCTCCGGTGCGGTGATAGCCGGGCTGCCGTCGTCATCTCCACGATCTCGCTGATCGTGGCGGCCTACACCGACGAACTCGACTGTGTTGTCCTCCTTCGATTTTCCAGGTCCTTTGTGCAGCGATATGGGCTTCGTGTTGGAAGTCGACTGCTGACTGTGAACCGTTACTGCCATCTAGAGGACGGCATGTCGCAAGACCTGTGGCACGGAGAGCACTCGTGTAATCGGTATGGAAACTTCATTCCCTACATCGCAGACTTCCTCTCGGAGGACAAGCAGCGACTCTCAGAGCGCAAGCAAGAGATCGAGGAACGTGAGTGGCATCGCTGCAAGACTCTTGGCGACCTGGTCTTCGAGAGCGGCCAGGAGCCTCGGGGAGGGAAGCCTCACGAGTGCTTCTTGGAGACGACGAGGTTGCGGTTGAAGCCTGCGGACATCCAGGCAGCGCTTGCCAGTGCCATGGATTGAACTCCGCTCGGAGGATCAGTCGAGGCCGAGCGGGGGGCGGGACTGACGGAGACCGCTCTTGACCCCTGAGCGCCAGGCCTCTAACACCTTCCGTCGTCCCGGGACGTTTAGCCGGACGAGGTCGGGCACGATCAAGTCCTCGAGCGAGCGCCGACAGGCCTCGGCGGACTCGAAGCGATCGGCTGGGTCCTTGGCGAGGAGGCGCCGCACGATGCTGGGGAGGTCGGCCGGGATCTCGGACTTCCCCGTGAACGCGAGCGGTCGGACCTCGTCTTTGAGGTGGCTGACGACGTAGGCCATGGGGCCCTTGCCCTTGGTCGCGTAGGGATACTCGCCCGTGATCATTTCGCAGAGCAAGACCCCAAACGAGTAGAGGTCGGAGCGCGGCTCGGCGGGTTGGTCGCGGATCTCCTCGGGCGCCATGTAGCGGGTCGAGCGAACTTTGAACCCGACCGCCGACTTGGTCTGTTCGGCCGACTCCCGGGCGAGCTTCTCACCTTGGGTCGCGATCCGAGAGAGGTCGAACAGGCGGAGCTGATAGCGCCCGTTCTTGGTCGGGACCAGGATCCGCTCGGGGTCGAAGGCTCGTAAGCAGAGCCCAACGGAGTGGAGCGCGCAGAGCGCGTCGAGAAGTTGGAGGGCCAGGCCCAACAGGTCTGGGACCGAGACGTCCGCGCCCTGATTCATGATCGCGCGCAAACTCGGACCGTCGGACCACTCCTGAGCGAGGTAAGCGTAGCCGTCCTTGAGCCCAGCGTCGTAGAGCCTGAGCACCGCGGCGTGGTTCGCCTTCCCCGCAGCAGCCGCCTCGCGGCGGAGACTCTCGGGGACCCCGTCCTTGGCTGGGGTGATCTTGAGGAAGCAGGGCCGGTCCATCATTTGGTGGATCGCGCGATAAATGTGCGCGACCGAAGTGGAGCCTATGTAGCCCACGATGGAGAACCGCCGGGCCACCGTGCGGCAGAGGAGCCCAAGAGGGTCCTGTGGATTCGATTCAGCCCCGGGTTTCGACACCGCGAGCACCATAAGCCATGGGCGAGGGGGCTTGGGGGTTTGCTGCGAGACTCTCTGGAGAGGAACATGGGACTTGTGAGTGCCCCCACCGAAAACGACCCGCGCGGCGCCGAAGCCGAGATCGCAGCGCAGATCGGAGTCGGGGGCTACGAACGCCACCTCCTCCTCTGCGCAGGCCCAAATTGCTGCAACGACAGCCAGGGCCAGGCGACCTGGGGTTACCTCAAGACCCGCCTCAAGGAGCTCGAGCGCCTGGGACAGCTCCCCAGCGCCTGCGTGTTTCGGAGCCGAGTCAATTGCCTCAAGATCTGCTGCGGTGGCCCGATCTTGATCGTCTACCCCGAGGGAATCTGGTATCGGAACGTGACGCCCGAGAACGCGGAGCGCATCGTGACCGAACACCTCGGCGGGGGGAAGATCGTCGAGGACCTCGTCATAGGCGAGAACCCCCTCGGTTAGCGCTCATCCGACCGACAGCCGTCAACAAGACGACCTGCTTGACTGAATTTGCTGCGCTTCTGTCCCCCGCGACTGCCGGCTTCCCTCAGTGAGCTGAGCGCTGTGTGCGCTCGCGGGTGCGGCAGAATTCGCGAATGACGCGTCGCGTCTAAGTCACTCAAGTCACTGAGATTCCGGCCAGGCAGTGCGTAAACATAGGGATCGATAAACAATCATGCTTGCATGCATGTTTTCGAAGGCTTAGGTTTCTGACGCCCAGGGAGAGGAGGGCTCGTGACCAAGACGCTTCGAACCTTGCTGACCGTGTTGACGCTCACCCTGCTGAGCAGCGCGACCGCTTTTTCCTACGTTCACCAGCAGACCCGCAGCCAGCAATCCCTTCGCTGGGCCGAGGCGGTGGTGACGTTCGTGATCCAGAGCGACGGCGCCCCCGGGGTCTCGAATGGCTCCGACACGAGCGCGGTCCGCGAGGGCTTCGCGGCCTGGGGATCCACCGAGCGCTTCTTGGAGCTGCGCGAAGACACAGACTCCGCCCAGCGCGCTCGCACGGACTGGCGCTCGGACGACGTGCACATGGTCGTCTGGGACGAGACCAACGAGAGCGGGTTCTTTGGGGGCGGCTCAGGCCTGATCGCCGTGACGCCCGTCGATTTCGACCCTGCCACGGGTGAGATCCTCGACGCAGACGTGATCCTCGACGGATCTCGCAACTGGTCGACGACACTCAACGCGGGCAGCTTCGACGTGCAGGCGGTCGTGACCCACGAGGTCGGCCACTTCCTCGGGCTCGACCACAGCGCGGTCCACCGGGCCACGATGAACCCAGCCGTCCTCCCAGGCGACACCTGGCAACGCTCGCTCGAGACCGACGACCAGGCTGGGGCTGACTCGCTCTACGCGCTGCACACCGGCGCGAGCCTGAGCGGAACTGTGATCTCCGCCGACGGGACCCCGATCTCTGGCGCCCACGTCGTCGCGGAGCGACGTGGCTCACCCGTCGCCGCCGGCCTGAGCGACTCCGAGGGGCGCTACCGAATCCAGGGCCTCCCGGCCGGGGTCTACGTGGTCTACGCCGAGCCGCTCAACGGCTCGGTCACGAGCGCGCACCTTCAGCTTCAAAACAGCGGCCAGACGATCGACTCCGACTTCGGAACGACCTTCTGGGGCCCCAACGGCTCCAGCTCGCCCCGCGTTCCGAGCGAACTCAGCCTGGCCGCGGGCAGTGAGCGAGCCTTGAGCCCGCTCCAGACCGAGGCCGGGACGCCTATGCGGATCACTCGTTCGCGGACGCCCTGGCTCCGTCCGGGTCCGCTCGCTCAGCACGCCTCGATCTCGGGGAGCGCCCTCAGCCACGCCGACACGGTCCTGATCCCTGGCAACGGACTCCAGCTCCTGAGCTCTCGAGTTGGGATCTCAACGGTCACCATGGAGATCTTGGTCGAGCCTCAAGCCGAGCTTGGCCTCCGCTCCGTGCGCCTGATCCGCGACCGGGACGACGCCTGCGTCGTGCTGACCGGTGGGTTCGAGGTCCGCCTCGCCGCGCCGACGGTGACCGGCGTGACGCCTCGGAGCGCCACGCCCGGGACCCGAGTCGAAGTCAGCGGGGGCAACTTCCAGGCCGGAGCCAAGGTGTTCGTTGGGCCAAGCGTGTCGGCCCTGACTCTCCTCGCCGCCGACCGAGGGAGCTTCGTCCTGCCCGCGATTCCGAGCGGAACCTACGACCTCGTCGTCCAGAGCCCAGACGGCCAAGTCACGCGGCTCGCCAACGGCCTCCAAGTGACCGGTGGAAGCGCGCTCGTCGCGGCGCCCCTCGAGCCAGCGACTGCCCCCCCAAGCCTTGGCGACGGAAGCGGC
>JAESQQ010000954.1 GCA_016765095.1 Planctomycetota bacterium
AAGCCGAGGCCGACTGCAAGCCGGGGCCGACTGGCAAGCCGAGGCCGACTGGCAAGCCGGAGCCGACTGGCAAGCCGGAGCCGACTGGCAAGCCGGAGCCGACTGGCAAGCCTCAGCCGCCTCGGAAGGCCGGGGCTCCTCCCGCTCGCCGGCCGGAGCCGACGCCCGACTCTCGGCCCAAGCTGCCTTCCCCTTCCACGCAGGCAAAGGCTCCTGCGAAGGCCCCTGCTCCCGCGCAACGGGCGATTCCAGCAACCACCCGCCGGCCCGCGCTCAAGGAGCGCCTGGACGCTGGCCCACCACCTCCTCCCCGGAGGCAGATTCCGCCAACCACCGTGCGGCCCGTCGTCAAGGAGCGCCTGGACGCTGGCCCACCGCCTTCTCCCCGGAGGCAGATTCCGCCGACCACCGTGCGGCCCGTCGTCAAGGAGCGCCTGGACGCTGGCCCACCACCCCCACGGGCGGACTTCGCTCCTCCGCCTTCGCCTCCGCCTCCCGCTCTAGATCTTCCGCCTCCCGCTCTAGATCTTCCGTCTCCCGCTCTCGATCTTCCCCCTCCCGCTCCTCCGCCTCTCGCTCCGCCGCCCACGATTCCTCCCCTGGCTTTGATCGCGCCTGTTCCTCCCCTCGGGCCCCCACCTCCGCCTCCTCAGGCCATGCCTTCGATCGCTGCTCCTCCGCCCGGCCTGGCCGGAGACGAGGACGTCGAGCTCGGCGGCGTGACCATGGAGATGACTCCCCCTTCAAGCCTGCTCCAGCCCCCTCCCGAGGGCGCGCGAGCCGCTCCGGAAGACGGGGGCGCTGCTCTGGTCGAGCACGAGGTGGAGGTGGATTCAGGCGGCGTGACGGTGGAGATGCAGTCAGCTCCGAGCCTCCTGGTCGAGCCAGGGGCCGAGACGGCCAGCCCTGCAGGCGACGCCCTCAGCGGCGAGAGCGAGGAGGAGCTTCAGTCGCCCGCCCCTGAACTAGAAGCCTCTTCTGAGGAGGCCACCTCTCCGCCCGAACCTTCGGAGCCGGCCGAGGAGTGGACCGCTCCCGCTGAGCTTCAGTCTCCCGTCCTCAGCGCGCCCGGCGCGGTCGCGCTCGCGCCGCCAGTCGAGCAGCCGGCGAGCCTCAACGGGTTTCTGATCGCCGGCACGTGCCTCGTCTCCGCGACCGGGGCGTTGGGGGCTGCCGTCGTGGCCTCTCAGCCTGACCAGCTGCTTTATGGCGCGCTGATTCTCGGGCTGGGGGTTCCTGTCGGATGGGTCCTATTCAGCCTGGGGATCGTTGCGCGGGTCTGGCCTCCGCAAGCCTGACTGGCTCAGATCCCCTCTAGACTCGCTATAGTGAGCCCCTAATCGCCTCGGCAGTGACCCGTTGGAGAGCGAGGATAGCCATTCCCGGGACGTCAGACTTTCTAGACAGCCTCACGATCGAGGGCCATGTCTCTTGTCCCATGCCCCCGTGGCTCGAGAGGAGTTGGCGTGACGTTCCCGAGTTCATGCGGAGTCTCGCCGCAGAGCAGGCCACCTCGCTTCCCTTGCGCCCCAAGAGCGCGGTGCTGGAGCGCTACGATTTCTGCTTCGATCTGCTCAGTCGCCAAGGGCGCGTCCAACGGGCAGCCTTTCGCTGGCACGATCGGCTCGAGGGTTGGCAGGAGTTCTCCTACGCTGACCTCGACGAGCTCTCGGCTCGGAAGGCGGCCGAATGGACCGAATACGGGGTCGTCGCGGGGCAGACGGTCTGTGTCCTGTTGCCGGTCGGACCCGAGTGGGTGCTGGCCGTCCTGGCTACGATTCGGCTGGGCTGCGTCCTCTCGCTCTTGCCACCGGCAGGGAAGCGCTTCCACGCCTTGCGCCTAGCGGCTTTGGGCCCGGATCACGTCGTCGCGACGCCGCTCGCGGCGGGCTCGCTGGGTGAGTCGCGCGCGCTCGTGATCCCAGACGACCTTCCACCCCTAGGTCCAAGGCGGGAGTCGTGCGTTCTGCCGAGCGGCGCGATCTTCGCGAGCCTCTTCTCGCCGCTCGCGACAGCTCCTCACCTCCCGCTGGAGTTGACGATCGACGACGCGTACTGCGTCGCCCTGCGAGACGGCTTGCTGGCGCACGGACTCCGGACGGGGAGCACCTTTGCAGCCCCGGACGCGGACCTCCTTCAGTACCAGCCGAGCCTGCTCCTGGCGACACTCCTGGTGGGCGGCACCTATGTGCACTTGGAGCTGGAGGACATAGCTGCGGATCCGGTTGCCTTCGCGGCGCTCGAATTGGACACGGTCGGAGTCTTCCCTCGCGTCCGCGACTGCCTCCTTGAAGCCGAGGTTCAGCTCGGCAAGAGTTGGGGCCACTGGTGGCGGGGGGTCAGCGAAGAGAGCAACCACCAGCGTTGGCACCAGTTCGCCACGGTGACTGGGCTCAAGAGCGTCCCTGCGAGCAACCTCCTCGTGGACTCGTCCGCAGGCGGGGCCGTGCTCTTCTCCGCACGTCGCCGCGCCAAGCACGGAGGAATGAGCTACCTCGTTCAACCCGGAGCCGGCGTTGAATGGGCTCTAGCGCCCATGGGGGCCCCCTCGGCGGAAGGTTCGCCCCCCAGCGGCGAGGGCCAAACTCAGGGCGTCTTCTGTCCGAACTCGCTGACAGGGACCCCTTGGCCCGGAGGCCATATTCTTCGTCGCCAGGAAGAAGAGTGGTTTTACGTGGGTGCGCCGTGGGCAACTCGTGAGGGTCGCGTCTATCCCGCCGGCGAGGTCTTGCTCTGCCTCGAGGACCTCCCCTTCGTCGAAGGGGCCTCTGTCGTCACGCTCACGACGGGCGACCTGGCCCGCCCTTACTCGTTTAGTCTCGTCGTGTTCGTCGGCCGAGCACACGCCGCAGAGCTCAAGGCCGAGCTCGACGCGTGGCGTCGGATCATTACGGCGGAGATCGACAACGGCCTCTCGCCGACTTATCGGCCCGATCGGATCGAGCTCTTCGCGCTCTCGCCCCGTCGGATCGAGGGCGAAGTCGATCACGCATGGTGCCGAGATCTCCACGCGCGGGGACTCCTCTACCAGCGCGCGACGCGTGAGACCTATGCGGTCATAGACGCGCTGCGCGACCTCGCCAAGGCGCCGAGCCCGGACGCCAGGGAGGTCGACGAGAGTGTCTGAGCTCGAGAAGGACATAGCTAGACGAGCTGCGGACTTCGATCCCCTCGCGTTGATCAGGGTGCTGACGGAGGCGGGCTACGAGAAGGAGGAGATCCTCTTTCGGAGCAACTCGACCGACGCCTCAGCGGTCTCGCTGGTGACTTCGATCGAGTTTCATTCCCTCCCGCCCCGTCGGGTCGTCGTGACTATGAACCTTGGCCTGCTCGGGCCTCAATCACCCTTGCCCTCCTACTTCAAGCACCTCCTCGTGAGCGGTGAGGTCGACGAGGCGGCCTTCCTTGAGTTCCTGCACTTCTTCGATCACAACCTGATTCGAGAGCAGCTCGAAGCCTCGGAGCCCGAGCTCTCGACCCGGGTGTTCGCCAACTTCGATCAAACCAAGCGCGACTACCTGCGCCTGATGGGGCTCGGCTCGCCGACGACACTCCACTGGTTGTTCAAGCTCGTGTTCCCCGAGCTCGGAGTCCGCGTGGGGCAGGGCACCATGAACCGAATCGTCCCGCTGGACGGGATCCGCCTCGCGTCCTCGCGCTTGGGCGGCTCAGGTGTCATGGGCGGACGCGCGCGGGTCCCCGTGCGAGGTTTCTTCGTGACCCTCTACTGCGACGAGGAGCACTCGGACTTCGGACACCCCTGGGTGGAGGAGGTGCGGCGCCGCCTCGACACCCTCGCCTTCCCCCCCCTGGCGGACGCCTCTCTCGATCTGCGAATCAGTCTCGTGATCCGGAGCGAGAAAGTATTCGCCCGCCTGAGTCACGAGAGCTACCTCGGCTTCGACCGAATCCGCGGAGGGCAACGTCGGAACCGAGAGGTCCTCGTTTGGAACGGTGAAGTGACCCCCGCCTCCCGCTGTCTGCAGGGTGACGCTGTTCAAGTCCGTCGACGCGCGAGGCCTTCGTGAGCCTCGCGGAACTCGAGAAGGGCGCTCTGCCCACGGGCGCGTCGCGGCCTGCCCTGCCGGACCTCGAGCGCAGGTCTGCCGCTTTGCTCTGTGTCTCGTTCTCCATGCTGACCTTGGCCTATCTGGCCGCCCGAACGGCTCGCGACGCCGTCTTCCTCTCGATCCTTCCCTCAAGCGAGCTTCCCAGCGTGTTCGCGTGGTCGGCTCTCGCCATGGCCCTGGGCCTGTTCGTCGTGATTCGCCTCGGCAGACGAGGCCGGCCAGAGGCTCAGTTCGCGATCGGGGCGGCCGGGCTAGGGTCCCTCCTCTTCGCGGCGCGCCTCGGGCTCTCGTTGGGGGGCGGCGAGGAGTTCGTCCGCGGGCTCTACGTTCTCGTCGAGGCTGGCAGCGCGGTCGTGGCGCTCTTGTTCTGGTTGCTCGTCGAGGGGGCCTCGCGAGCGGCGCGGACGGCGGCTCGGCTCCGGGAACTCGCCCGCGGCGTTGTGACCATGCTGGCCTTAGCGGGGAGTGCTTGGGCGCTGCTCCTGTTGCTCGCCGTCCCGCCACGGGACCTGCTGTTCTTTGCGGCCTGCCTGCTTTGGCTGTCCTCGCTCCCGGCGATCCTTCTCTCGGCCGGCGCGCGGCGCCACAGGCCCACCTCGAACGGGAGCCCCTTCGCGGGGATTCTGACCGTGATCGGGGCCGCGGATCTTCGCCTCGCCGCTGTGGTCACGACGGTCGCGACTTTCGTCGCGGTCCTTGTGGACTTCCAGTTCAAAGACGTGATAGCAGCCAGGAATCCTGGCGACCCGGTCGGAATCGCCCGCGCGACGGCGGGGGTCTTCGCCGTGGCTGGCTTGGCCTCGCTTGCGATCGGCCGTTCCGCGCCGCTCTTGCGACATCGCCTCGGGGCTATGGCGACGGTCATTTGCGGGCTGGGTCTCGCCCTCCTCGGCCAGTGCCTGCTCTTCGTTGCCCCGGTCCTGTGGACTGTCGCTATCGCGCGGGCGCCGCTCGAGACGCTCCGGCCCTCTGCGGTCGACTCCACGCTGGACCTCGTCCTCCAACCAGTCCCGCGACGACTTCGCGAGCATTGGACCGCCCTCGTCGAGGTCCTCCTGCGGCCCGCGGCTCTGGCGCTGGGTGCCCTAGCGCTGATGGTGATCTCCGTCGCCCCGCGAGACGTGATGGTGACGGTGATCGCGGGGTTGGTCCTGCTGCACTTCCTGATGCTCGGGTTGAGGCGTGAGCACGCTCGTTCCCTCGGGCTCGCGCGTCGCCACTGGCCCCAGCCCGGCGAGGTCTTGCGGCGTCTCCTGGGAGACGCTGGCGGCGCCTCGACGGTCATGCGCGCCCTCCACGAAGCCGATCCGACCCGTGTGCGGGAGGCCCTCGAGTTGGCCCAGCTCGTGTCGCGGGACCTCTCTCGGCTGGTGGTCCCTCTGCTCGGCCATGACGACCCGGCTGTTCGCCGGCTCTCCTGCGATTACCTCGCCGAGCGACCAAAGACGGACCCCGAGCTGCTCCGGCCGAGCCTCTCTGACGACGACCCTCGAGCACGCGCGAGCGCGGTCCGCGCGTTCTGTCGCCTGGGTGGGGTCGTGGCCCTCGACGAGATGGCGCCCTTGCTCGACCACGAGGACCCCTACCTGGCCTCAGCCGCAGCGGCCGCCTTGGCCCGCCAACCCGGCACTGCGGGCGAGGGCGTGGCTGCGCTCAGGCGAGTGGTGAGTTCGGGAGATCCAAACGCCCGGCGCAGAGCCGCGCAGGCTATGGGGGAGCTAGGGAACCGGGTCCTCGCAGACTCGGTCGGGGCTCTCTTGGAGGACGAGGACCTCGACGTCCGCCGGGAGGCCATTGAAGCCGCCGGACTGCTGCGCGAGCCCGCACACCTCCTCCCGCTCCTGTGGGCGCTCCGGTCTCGCGAGACGGCTCGGGGGGCGGAGGTTGCGTTGAGCGCGTTCGGCGCAGGCGTTCTCGAGCAAGCGCTCGAGCGCCACGGTTCTGATCCCGTGATCGCGGGCGGCGTGCTCCGGGCGCTCGGCCGGGTCGCGAGCCCGGAGGCTTTGGAGCTCTTGACCAGCCTGCTCTGGGCAGAGAGCGACGTGATGCGAGCTGACGCTGCTGCGGCGCTGGCCAAAGCGGTCCAAGCAACCCCCCGCCTGGAGTTGGACCGTCCCCGCCTCCACACCGCGATGTGGCTCGAACTCGCAGCCGCCTATCGAGCCCTCGCCGCGGCGGAGGCGCTCGAGCTACCAGACCTCCCTGCGGAGGGCGCGAGCGGCTGCGCTCCAGTGCTCGGCGCGACTCCCCCTTGGGATCCTCGGGAGCGCGCGGAGCTGCTCGTCTCTTGGGCGCTCGACGAAGAGTTTGAGCGCGCAGCAGAGCGCGTGTTCTTGGTCTTGGCGGCGCTCCATCCCGATTCGGTCGGCAAGACGCTCGCGATCAGGCGAAGCCTGGTCATAGCGGCGCTCTCGAACCGACTGGCGCCCGACCTCGCCCGAGCCCTCCTCGGACTCTACGGGGCTCAGCCGCGGAGCGAGAAGCTGCGGGGCGCCACAGGCGTGCTCCTGCCGCCTGAGCGCGCTCCTGAGGAGTGGTTGTTCGAGCTTCTGGGAGCCGAGGCCGCGTGGACCCTGACCGCCGCGACCAGCTGGGCCGGAGCGCACCGGGTTTCGTCCGCGATCCCCAGGATAACTGGCCACCTCCAACGCCCTGAGCCCTACCTTCGCGAGGCCGCCCTCGAGGCCCTCGAGCAGCTGCTGCCCGTGGATCAGCTCCCGAGGGTCATTCGACCGCTCCTCTGGGACGAGGTCCCCGCGATTAGGGAGCGCGTCGACGAACTCCTGGAGCGGATCGTTGACGAAGCGGAGCTGCGTCACGCGACCGGTGAGCTGGAGAGAGTCGTCGTATGTTGACAACAATGGAGAAGGTCTTTCGCTTGAAGGGCGTTCCGATCTTCTCGGAGCTCGACGGCGAGAACTTGGCCGAGGTGGCATCCATCGCCGAGGAGCTGGAGCGCGGGCCCGGCGACGAGATCATTCGCGAGGGTGACGTCGACGACTCCCTCTACGTGATCGTGGCTGGACTCGTGAGCGTGACCAAGGGCGGGAGAGTCCTCGCCGAGCTCGGCGAGGGTGAGGTCGTGGGCGAGCTGGCACTCCTCGATCCGGCTCCTCGTGGGGCCAGCGTCCGCGGTGTCTCCGACGTCGTTCTGCTCCGCATAGACGCCCCGCACTTCTTCGAGATCATGGAGGAGAAGCACGAGATAGCGCGCGCCGTGATGCAGGTTCTCGCGCGCCGACTTCGCCTCTCCGCCGAGCAGTAGCTTTGGCAGAGCGCGGCTTGCCCAATCCTTCGCGAGGCGCTTCGTGCGTGGACGGGGACGGCTCTGCGGGCCATAGCGAGGCCGCTTGCGATCAGGGGGGCTTCCGAGTAAGTTCCGCACTCTTCAAATCCGATGCATCCCAAGCGTCGCCCAATTCCCTCGCCGGGAGGAGTGCCCTATGGCCGTTCAAGATGAGGTTCCCAAGTCGCGCATCACGCTCCGATACAGGACCGAGGTTGACGGAGAGCCTGCTGACATTCAGCTGCCTCTCCGCTTGCTGATCATGGGCGACTTCTCGCTCGGAACGTCGAAGGACCGCAAGCTCGACCTCGAGGAGCGGAAGATCCGCAACCTAGATGGGACCAACACCAAGGCTGTCATGAAGGACATGAACATGTCCATAAAGGCCGAGGTCCCCAACAAGATCGATCCCGAGAACTCCGAGAACCTCGCGGTTGACCTCCCGATCACTAGCTTGAAGTCGTTCTCCCCTGACGAGGTGGCTCAGAATGTGCCCAAGCTGCGAGCTCTAATGACCATGCGCAAGCTGCTCCTCGAGATGAACTCGAGCATGGGCAACAGCAAGGAGCTGCGCAAGCTCGTGAGCCAGCTCTACGCTGACGAGGGTGCCTTCAACAAGCTCCGCGAGGACCTGAAGGCCTTCGAAGGGCTCAAGGTTCCCGCTGGCGCCGCGCCCGCCGCCGCCGAGTAGTCGGGGTCGGTCTGGGTTGACGCTCTCCCCTGAGCTCCGCCCTGACCAGGACGCGTGACTCCGCCTGGCCCGCGTCCCAAACAGATACAGGCGTTACGACTCCAAGAAACACACAAGACAATAGATACGAGGCACTAAATGGCCGAAGACGTACTTGACCTGAAGCGATTCCTCTCCTCCGTAAAGCTCGGTGATCCAGCGGCAGAGTTGACCCCAATGGTCTCCGATCAGCTGCAAAAGGTGACGGAGGACGTCGGTGACGAAGACCGCTTCCTCTCAGGGCTCGCCGCGCTGATCTTCAACGTGGCGCCCACGGGCGGCAAGCTCGAGAAGTCGCAGCTAGCGGACACCATTGACAAGATTGACGCGCTGATCAACGCTCAGTTGAACGACATCATCCACGACCCCAACTTCCAGAAGATGGAGTCTCAGTGGACGGCGCTTAACGACGTCATTCAGCACACGAACTTCCGCGCGAACGTCGTGATCGACTTCCTCGACGCTGGCAAGGACGAGCTGGCTGAGGACTTCGAGGACAACTCGGTCGATATCACCGGCGGAGCCCTGTTCAAGAAGACCTACATCGCCGAATACGACCAGTTCGGCGGCAAGCCCTACGGCGCAATCGTGGGCTTCTACGAGTTCGAGCACACCCCCAAGGAGCTGTTCTGGCTCCGCATGATGGGCAAGGTCGCAGCGGTCTCGCACGCGCCCTTCCTCGGCTCCCTCTCGCCCAAGTTCTTCGGCTGCGACACGATCGAGGAGCTGGCTGGGCTCAAGGACGTGACCGCCCTCCTCAGCCAGCCCAAGTATGGCGCTTGGCAGACCCTGCGCGAGACGCCCGAGGCGGCCTACCTCGGCCTGACCCTGCCGCGCTACGTGCTCCGCCTGCCGTGGCACCCCGAGACGAACCCCTGCGGTGGCGACCTGCCCTTCGTGGAGGAGACCAACGGAAACGACGACTCGAAGTTCCTCTGGGGCCCCTCGACGGCGCTCATGGCCCGCAACATGATCAAGTCCTTCGAGGGCTCGGGCTGGTGCCAATACCTGCGCGGCCCGAAGGGTGGCGGTTTGGTGTCGGGTCTCCCGGCCCACACCATGACCCTCGGCGGCGAGAGCGTCGTCAAGGCGCCCGTCGAGATGCAGATCCCTGACTTCCGCGAGCTCGAGTTCGCGAACGCCGGCCTGATCCCCCTGATCTACCGCAAGGGCACCGCGGACTGCTGCTTCTTCAGCGTCCAGGCCGTTAAGGCGCCCAAGAAGTTCAAGGATCCCAAGGACAGCGAGAACGCTCAGCTCGTCTGCAACCTGTCCTACACGTTCTCGGTCACCCGCGTGGCGCACTACCTCAAGTGCATGATGCGGGACAACATCGGCAGCTCGGCGGACGGCGACTACGTCAAGCTCCAGATCGAGAACTGGATCGGCCAGTACATCACCACGGCGACGAACCCTGACAACCTGACTTTGCGCTACTTCCCGTTCAAGGCCGCTACGGTCGACGTGCAGAAGCAAGAGGGTCTGGTCGGCATGTATAGCTGCCAAGTGGCGATCCTGCCCCACGTTCAGTTCGAAGGCATGGACTGCGAGCTCCGGCTCGAGTCACGCCTCGGTTGATCTTCGAGCGGGCGGGCGGCTGTCAACGACGTTGGCAGTCGTCCGTCTTCTACAATTACGGTCGTGAGCGTCGAGTTGAAGGCGCCCGCTACGAACCACGCTGGATTCTCCAGCTCACCCCACCCACACACCGCACTCAGCCTGAGGAGTCAGCATGCCCTCGTTCGATCGCAACCTAGACGTCTACCAAGGTTTCAACTTCAAGAAAGACAAGCAAGACGCAGTCGGCTTCGTCACGAAGCTCAGCATTGGCGGGACGGACATTAAGGCGGATCTCACCACCTGCAAGGACCCGACCAGCCCGAGTGACGCGATCAAGGCCGTGATGGTCTTGGCCGATTTCGGCTGGGCAACGGGCGTGACTGACCCGATCAACTTCACCGGCCGGATCTCGGTCGACAACAAGCAGATCCTGGCGGGAATGCTCCTCGGAACCCTCACGAACACTGAGGTCAAGATGGAATACGCGGTCTACGAGTACGACCCGCAGGCGAAGAAGTATTTCAAGTGCTCCTTCGCCAACGAGACCATGGAAGCCCTGCTCGGCAAGAGCGGCTCGGAGTTGAACATCTTCCTCAGCGACGACCCCGCGAGCGAGGTCCAGTCGCCGATCAACTACGGTCTCAGCATTGGCGTCACGCCGCAGGAGAAGGAGCAGAGCATCACGCTCGCGACCGGAGACCAGCAGAACATCGTCAAGTCCTGGGGCCTGACGGTCCAAGCCTAAGGCTGCTTAGGGGGAGTAGCAGGGCCTGCCTTTGGCTGGCCCTGCTCCCTTTTGCCCGTTCTAGAGGAATCGCATAGCTATGGGCGACAAGAATCCCAAGGAGTATTCCCTCGCGAAGCGGATGCTCCAGGGGTTAACGAGCAAGGAGCCAGAGGAGTCTCCCGCGGAGCCAGCCTCCGAAGACTCTGAACCAGCTTTGGAGGGAGACCACCTCGGTAAAATCCTGGGCGCGCTCAAGAGTGCCGCCGTCAAGATCTCGGCTGTCGAGCCCCATGACTACGGCCATCTGCTTCGTGTCCGCACCGGGGAGCCTTTGTCTCTTAGAGATCGCGGGGACAAGGTCCACGCCCTCGAGGTCGCGCTCCGAGCGGCTGGCGTCGCCGACGTCCCCTCAATCGGGCGATTCGACACCGGGCTGGAAGAGGCCGTCAAGCGCTTTCAAGGCCAACACGGGCTGAAGCCTAGCGGCGTCTTTTGCTCAGAGACCTTCGAGGCGCTGCACGTCGCCTTGGGGCTCGCCGAAGAGGCTGACGACTCCGCGGCTCCGGCGGCGCCACGAAGCCAAGCCGAGGCGCAGATCCTGCCCCCGACTGGCAACGCCTTTCTCGACGGATTGGTCCCGGGCGCCGTGCGCGGGATGCACGAGTTTGGGCTGCCGGCTTCGGTCCTCCTCGCCATGGCGATCCTCGAGAGCCAGTGGGGGGAGCGCCTCCTGGCCCGCGACCACCACAACGTGTTCGCCCTCACAGGCGAGGGCTCAGCAGGGAGCGTGGTCATGTGTGCCGCGCCGAGCGGACACCTTGAGCCGAGCGGAACCGGCACGTCCTATCGGGCCTACAGCGACCCCGCTGATTCGGTCGCCGATTTCGCCGAGGTCTTCGCCAAGGCCGCCGACTACAAGGGCATCATGACGCACCGTGGCCAGCCCGATAGCTTTGCCCGGGCCCTGACTGGGGCATACAGCGCTAACCCCCAATACGGGTCACTCGTCCTGCGCCTCATGGGCCAGTTCGACCTCTACCGCTTCGACCGCATCGCACCGCCCTCCCAGGGCTGGTAACCGGGAGCCCATGCTCGAACTCGCCAAGCTCACCAACGGCCTCGACGTTGGCGAAGGACAAGGCGTCGACACCCTCGACCCTCGCTTCCAAGACATTGCCTCGCTCATCGAGCAGGCCGACTTCGCCGCAGCAGCCCTCAAGTGTCAGGAGACCTTCGAGGAGCTCGGCGGCGACATCCGCTTGATCTCATGGTTCTTCTTCGGCCTCGTTCTTCAGGACGGTGTCCCGGTGCTCGGGCCCGTGTTCGAGTTGGCGACGAGCATCTTCCGGGACCGCTTCGATTCCGTCGGGCCGGAGCGAAAGAAGGACCGCCACGCCACGTCCGGCATGAGCTGGTTCCTCGCCAAGCTAGTGGATCGCGTGACCAGCGAGGATCCCGATCTTCAGGCGGAGGTCGCGGGCCTCGTGGCCAAGGCGACGCTCGAGGACTTCCAGGCCGCTATCGCTGCGGGGAACGAACTCTGGCAGGTGTTCCCCGAAGTCGTTCCGACGCCAGACCCCTCGAAAGTGACTAACCCACTCTCGCAGCTCCGGGGTTGGCTCGAAGAGCACGAGCGCGCGCTGACGCCGGAGCCGGAGCCCGAATACGAGGAGGCTGAGGTCGAGGACTCCGCCGGAGATCAGGGGGCCGCCGACAGCATGGGGTTAGGCTTCAGCTCTGGGACGGGGCTCCAGGTCGACGCCTCTCCCCAGTTGGCCGAGCTTCAGACCCGGATCGCCGCTTTCGAAGCCTTGATGAAGCGCGGCGACGTGACCAAGGCCTCAGTGATCGCGAGCGACGTCATGTCGGTCGTGGAGAACTTCGACCCCCGGATCTATCTCCCGCGACTCTTCGGCGGATTCTTCGCTCAGTTCGCCGGCTGCGCCGACCAAGTCCTGGCCTGGCAGCAGAAGCGTGGCACGGCCCCCTGGGCGATCTACGACCAGCTCTATCGCACCGACCTCGAGGCCTTCGCGCGCTGTTCCGACGAGGGGTTGCAGCGAATGCTGAACGAGGCCGCTGCGGCTCCCCCAGTGCACCACGCTGCGCCAGTGCACCACGCTGCGCCCGCAGCTGCGCCGCCGCCGACGGCTCTGCATGCGCCGTCTCCGCCTTCCGCGGGCGCGGGCGAAGATGATGATTGGTAGGTGTTTCGATCGTCGACCAAGGTCATTGGTGGGACGAACGTACGCTTGTCATTCGGACGACGCTGACGTAACTGATCGAGGATAGATATGCCATCTGTACAAATGAGCTTCGCCAACGTAGCGACGGTTCGGAGCAAGAATTTCGCAGGCACCTACGAGGCCGAGCACCTCAGGAAGTGCAAGGTGGACTTCTACGCCCTTCTTGAGAAGGCGGGGTTCGTCATGAACGGCCTGGTTCCGAGCGATACCAAGAAAAGCGACAACCTCACTGTCAAGTTCTACAAAGGGCCCGGAAAGAACACGAACTACAGCAAGATCAAGAACGCGGTCAAGAACTCGGTTAAGCAGATCACCAGCGACCCGGCGTTCGTTTTCCCGGGCAACGAACTCTCGGTGTTTTGCGCCGAGGAGTCAGATCTCAGTCTTGGCTACCTCTACCAGATAGGGATGACGAAGAAGGTCGCCATCGCACTTGGCAAGACAGCTGTGCAGGACGCGCAAAATCAAATGTGTCACACGGTGGCTATGGAGGTTCATACTCACTACAAACCGGCCTACACCATCAATGCGCAAACCAAGCGAATCCAAACCACTGCCACTCACGAGCTAGGTCACGTCATCCACCAGATTCAAAACCTCTGGAAGTACGTGACCCTGGGTAATCTGCAGATGCTCGGCGCTGCGGCCGTTGGTCTCGCGGGTCAGGAGAACAGAATCGGGGCGGCCGGAGACGTTATGAACCGCACCCCAGACAAGCTCGCACAGCTCCAAGGGCTCACTGCGGAAGGCCTCGTCAAATTCATCATGCACACCCAAACGATGGGCAAGGGCGTGAGCTATTACGCAGCCGCCGGTGGGTTGAATGAATTTGTGGCAGAGACCTTCTCCGCCCTCGTTATGGGAGTGCCGATTGGGAGCGACCACGGCAACACCACCACCTATCTGGAAAAGCCCTATCCAACCCGCGCGGAGCTCCTCGCCGCCTACGTGGAGTTGGGCGGGCCGATGCCCACTGGTGACGCTATCCACACGCGAAAAGTCAAAAAATAGCGCCTCCTGGTTCCGCGCTGGTGGGTCTCGGCCGACCTAGGCGGGATCGAGGTATCTCTTGATCTCGAATCTTGTCCGAGAACGCCGCAGAAGCTCCCACATTTGTCCCGAGGTGAAACATGCCCGCCATTGAAATGAACACTACCGATCCGAACAACGGCAACGCCGCGAGGATTCGGAGCAAGAACTTCTCGAACAGAGAACGGGACGAGTACCTTCGTGCTCAGAAGGACGCCTTCTATGGACAGCTTCAGGGAGTAGGGTTCAACACGAACGCCCTGGTCGCGAGCGATACAAAAACGAGCGGTATCGTCACGGTCAAGTTCTACAAGTCGGGTTCGCCTAGCCCGAACTACTCGAAGATCAAGTCTGCGACGAAGAAGGCCCTGGAGTGGCTCGCGGGCGATCCTGCCCTCACCTTTCCTAACAACGAGCTCTCGATTTTCATCGCCGAAGAGTCGGACCTCAGCCTTGGCTATTTCTACAAAGACGGCTTTGTCGAGAAGGCCTCGATTGCACTCGGAAAGACTGCGGTCCAGGACGTCGCAAACGCGATGAACGTGACAGTGTCCACGGAGGTCAAGGCGCACTACTCCAGCGCCATTACCATAAGCTCACAGACCAGAAGGATCATGACCATTGTCGTTCATGAGATGGGACACCTCTTCCACCAGCAGAATGACCTCTGGAAGTACAAAACCCTGGGCAATCTTCAGATGATCGGCGCGCAGGGTGTCAGCGAGGAGGCGGTTCGGCACGGGATGGATGCCACCCCAGATAAGGTCGCCGAGCTTAACGGTGCTACGGCTGCCGCCATCTACAAGTTCATCCTCAACACTCGATATGCGGGCAAGTGTGTGAGCATGTATGCATACAGCGGCGGGCTGAATGAGTTAGTGGCAGAGGTCTTCAGTGCCCTCATCATGGGCTCTCCGATCGGCGGCGACAACGGCAACACCTCCGAATACTTGGACCCCCCCTTTCCGACCTATGCCCAGATCTTGGCCATGTATGCGGAGTTGGGAGGAGCGGTCCCCGCTGCCGGCGCCATGCACGTGCGCAAATAGGTATTGAGGCGGCTCCGTTCGTCTTCTTGACTGAATCGCAGCGGTCGATACCGGTTCTCTGGGGGGACCCGCTAGATCCCCAGGCGGATCTGGTCGACAGTCAGTAGTTGGACCATGACCCAATAACAGCTTGACGAGGCCCGGTGCTTCTTTGCGTTCTCAAAACACTGCTTGAGGAGCCGCGCACGAAGCGTCTCGATCTTCTCCTTCATCAGCGCGCGAGCGCGACCGCTCTGCGACTTCTTCGCGGCGAGGAGTGTCTCGACCGCTTCGTTAAAGGTCGCGAAGTCCTTGAGGACTTCCGCCGCTCGGTCAGAGGACTTGACGACGCCGAGCCAATCCTTGACGCGGCCGGTTGACAGCTTGCTGTTGGTGCTCGCCTTTAGAGCGTCCTTTAGGTCTTGGTCGAGTGAACTGGGCAGCCCGCTATAGAAGGGGGCACGTTTGGCCTCGAAGTCGAAGGTCAGGGTCGGCCAGAAGTCCTTGTCGAGCGTCCCAGAATTCATGCCCTTGTAGACCTCGACCGGCTCATGCGCGTCTGGAAAGCCCTCCTTGGAGCCAAGGCAGATCTCGGTCCCGAGGTGGAAGGGATCTGTGAGCGGGTGGGAGAAGACGCCCAAGACTCCGTTCAGGAGCTTGTAGCCGCTAAAGTCGATCAGCGAGCTCGCGTGCACGCAGTCCTTGGGGTTGAAGTAGTGAACGATCTGGGACGCGTCGATGTTGACGCCGATCTTTTGGTGGGCCTCTTTGCCCAAGATAATGGGAGGGGCAGAGATGGGGTAACAGACGATCTCTGTGTTCTTACCAAAGGAGCGTCCGAGATCCTTGTAGAGGTCTCCAGCTACCAGGTCTAGGTATGCGACGGTTGCTAGTCCACCTCCGAGGCTGTGGCCCGTGAGATAGATCTTCTCGGGCGTACTGCCCTTCGTGGCTGCCCTGAAGGCCGCCGCAAGGGAGTCCTTGCAGCTCTCGTAGGCGTAGTGGAAGCCTGCGCCCATCACTGCGTTGTCGTATTTGCCGACCTTGACTCCCTTGAGCCAGTTCATGTCCGTGACCCAGTCGGGGCTCCCCGCGCTCTTGAATTGCGCGCCGCCCGCTGCGCGCCCACCGACGCCGCTCCGGCTTCCACGGAACGTGATCACGCAGCGCTTCTTGGTGGGATCGTAGAGCACCGCTCCGAGCCACGACGGCCACCCCACCGTCGGGTGGGTCTTGGTGAGGCCGGTCTTACCTTGGAAGTAGGCGCAGCGGAGGTTGCCCTTGGGGTTTGTAAGGGTGGGGTTGTTATCGACGAGCGTGCCGCTGATGTCGTATCCACGGGCGCGGGCGATCGAGAGGTCCAAGGGGCGGGGCTGAAAGAGGATGAAAGCCTCGGTCTTCGCTCCAGCGCGGTAGACCACGCCCTCATGCGGATTGGGCGCCTTGTCGAGTGTGTATTCGACAGGGTCGAACTTGTCGACTCCCGTCGACCTGCCCACAAAGGGCATCACTGCTCGCCAGAGTGGCGCCTTCTTCGGCGAGCCGAGGTCCTGGTGGATCTTCTTGATGAGGCGCTCGCGCGGTCCGTCTCCGCCTTTGCCGTGGGATTCGTAAAAGGGGTCGAGGGGGAATGCGCAGCCTTGCGCATACATTTTGTAAGCGAAGCGGCAGTGCTCGAGCATCTGCCGCCCGATCTTCATGTTCTTCGAGCTAAACCCTGAGCCGAAATTAGTTGGCACGACAACGTCCTTTTCCGAGCTTCAGCGAAGACTCAAGAGATTCGCCAAGGAAGGCAATGTATGGCGACGATCCTTGACGTGTTTCCTCGCAAGATCCTCCTATGGACCCTGTCGAATTCAGCTGCTCCGGACGTCCACCGCCTCGACCGTTCGGAGAGAAGAATACTACATACAGGTAGGGTGTCGCCCGGGGTTACACGTGGACGATCTGCTGCCCCAGAGACAGGCCGGCGAGGCTCTATCTCTTTCTTCTACTCGTAGGTCACAGTCCGTGGGTCGTCGCCGCCGAAGTGCGCTTCGACGGTGACTCGGGCGTCGGTCGTCCAGGCCCGGAGCGCCTCGGCGATCCGCGCTATCCCCGCGTCAATGAGCGGAGTGAGCGTGACGTCAAACTCGCCCAGGTCAAAGCGATACACGTGCCGCCGCCCGCCGCCGCGTTCGCGTGGCTCGGGCAGGGTCTCGACCTTCAGCTCTCCCAGGTGATCTTGGAGGCTGGCGTAGGGCGAGTGCTCAAGCACGCCCAAGGCTTCGAGCAGCACGTCGAGCTCTTCCCGCGTCAGGCCGCCCGTCTTGCTCCGCAAGGAGAGGAGCTGGAGCATGCCCTCGAAGCTGCTGGCGAGGGGGTTTGAGGCGTGGGGAGTGATGCCGCCGCGAAGGTCGATCCGCAGCCCGGGGATTGCCCGCGCGTGCAACTGGGCCTTGAGGTGACCACTCATGTGCTCCGAGAACCCTGGCTGGAGCCAGAGGGCCTCGATCGCCACCGAGCGCGGTTCGGCGAAAGCTTGGGGGAAGCGGAGGCGAATCCAGTGGGCTTCACCTCGCTCGTCCTCGGTGCGCTCGAGCTCGTAGGAGCCCGTCCCGGCGGTCACGATTCCGGGTCGGATCGGGACCAGCCCCATCTCCTCGACGGTGTAGACCCCGCGCACTGAGTGCGGTTCCCAGCGTTGGTCCGGGTTTGGGTGTCGAATTCGGGTTCGGCTCTCGAGGCCTTCGCAGAGGAGCGGCTCCGCTGGGCCCTCCTGGAGGTTGGCGATTGGGACCGTGAACAGCTCGAACATGTCCTTGGTCAGCCGGAGGGCGCGCGGCCAATCTCCACTGAGGTCCAACACGATGCTGAACTTGTGCCACCGGGGGGGGGTCTCAGGGACGGTCACGTTCATGAACAGGTCGCGCTGGGGAGCGTGAAAGAACGAGCGCACCTCTTGGAGCGGGTGCTCTTCCTCTCCGATCGTCTCCTCGTCAGGCTCTTCGCCGAAGCTCACGCTGCAGCTCGGCCCGTCCGAGTCCTCGGTGACCTTGTCCTCGAACACGAGGAAGGCTCGCTCGAGGTGTCGCTGGAGCAGGTGAACGAGGGTCAGGGACGCGGGGTAGTCGTCGAGGTGGTTGACGTGCAGGGAGAGCGTGTTGATCTCTTCCTGGCGGGGGAAGGGAGCGCGGAACCCGAGCACGACCCGAGGCCCCTCGACCCGCAGCAGCGTCTCGCACCACACCAAGCGGAGGGGGAGGACGCGGACCGCGCGCTGGGTCGCGAACATCGCGCTGGCGCCGCTCGGCGCGGAAACCTGGACTTCGGTTCCGCGCGGGAGTTCGACCGTGTCGGCGAGCCGACCGGTTGGTTCGAGCTGGAGGAGCCCCCTCGCAGGGCAGGGGGAGAGCAGGAACGAGAAGAACTGCTGGAAGAGCCGGCGCTGCGTCGCGAGCAGACTCCGCTGGGACGCGACTCGGGAGCGCGCTGAGAGGAGGGCGATCGCCTCGAGGAGGCGTCGGACCTCCGGGTCCTCACGCACGAGGCCGGCCGACGCGTAGGCGCCCGTGTAGCTGACTCGAAGGTTCTCGAGTGCCTGCATCTCCTGAAGAAAGGCCTTGTGAACCTCGTCGCCCGCGTGCGGCTTCATAGGCCCCTCTTCGCTCTACCCTGGATTGACTGCGGCTTAGCCAATTTTGATCATGCTTCCCTTGATGGTGTCCATTTTGCCGTCGAGGGTCACAGTGGCCCCTTTCACGGTGGCTCCAATGGACGCCTTAACGTCGACATTGGTCCCCTTAACCTCGGCCTTGGAGCCCGCGTCGACCGTAGCGTTCGTTCCTGCCTTGAGGGTGGCTTTCTGGCTCCCCTCGACCGTGGCATTGGCGCCTTTCGCGGTCAGGTCCTTGCTGGCCTCGATCGCCACCTTCCCGCCCGTGCTCTTGATCGAGATGTCTTTCGCGGCCTGTTCGCTGAGCTTGGCCGCGGACTTGAGTGACATGTCCTTTGTGCTCTCGATCGAGAACACGTCCTCGCTCGTGTGCTTGGTGGCCTTCGTCGAGGTGCAGGTAATCGTCTCAGCCTCGAGGATGAAGGCCTTGACCACGATCTTGATCTCGCCCTGGACCTGGGTAATGACGCTCGTGTCGTCCTTCCCCTTGACCTTGGTCACGATCGAGGTCCCGTTCATGACGACCGTCTGGGTGATCCCGTCGTCGGCGTTCTCGACGGTGATCGTGGCCCCAGCCGTCTTGCTGAGTTCGATGGTGCAGACCAGGGGCATGCTAGTCCTCCTCCTTCGTGCGAATCGTAATCGTGCCGTCTTTGAACTCGATCAGTTGGGTGTCCTTGTCGTTGAGTCGCGACATTTGGAACACCGGGCTCTGCTCGACGTAGTCGTGGCTGAGTGAGGTCTTGCTCGTGAGCGTCTTGCCGACCAAGATGTGATTCCCCTGCCCGTCGACGGGGAGCTGCGCGCCAGCTCGCCAATCCAAGAAGCGCGCGATCGAGACCGAGAAGAGCTGGAAGGCCAAGAGCACCTTGGCCCCCTTGTAGGCCGGGAAGAACAGGTGCCCAGGGAGGCCGTTGGGGTCGAAGGGGGCGAACACGAGGGAGTTCTTGTAGAGGGGAACCTTGACCTTGTAGTGATCGAGCGAGGTCGTCGAGTCGGCGTAGGTCTGCCAGGTCTCGTCGGTCTCCTCTCCCTGCTCGGAGACGATCAGGCCCTCAACGAGCGTGGGCCAGCGAGGGGCGCGATAGGGAGGCAAGGCCACCCAGGCCTCGTCCTTGAGTTCGAGGTGGAGTTCGAGCGCTGTCGCGAAGGGCTGGGCCGCGGTGTCCTCGGCAGACGGATCGGGCTCCGCGTTGTCTGCTCTGACCCGCAGGCCGCGGATCCGGTAGGTCTCGTTGGCCGAGTAAACCTTGGAGCCGAAGGTCTTGGTCGGGAACTTGACCAGCCGTCCGGGGAGGACTGAGATCGTCGGAAACAGTGCGAATTCGACCCGAACCTCATGCTTGCGCGCTGCGAGCCTCTTCCCCTCGAGGGTCGCCTGGGCGTTGACCACGGCCTGAGTCGGCTCGCGGACCAGGAGGTCGTTCCGGACGCCCGCGACCTCGTTGGCGTTGGCGGTCGCTTCCTTCTTGGCAGCGATCTCGATGCTCGAGTTGAGCACGACCGCCGAAGCTCGCGGGGTTTGCGGGAACTCGAGGCGAACCGGCCCGACCTCGGTGAAGGGAAGCGAGGTGGCCGTCCCGCTCGCGTCCTTGGTCGCAGAGAGCTTGTAGGCGCCGGTCTGGGAGTCGTAGCTCATGACTCCCAGTCGGGTGTCCACATACCAGGACACGAACTCGTAGAAGCTGGCTGTGTTGGAGGCCCCGCCCAAGGGCAGGAACACGAGCGCGCGCTCCTTGTCGATCTCCGCCGCCCAGTCGTAGGTGATCTTGATCTTGGCGCCCTTCTGAGCGTCGATCACCGTCTTGAGCTTGGTGTCGACGTGGAGCTCGGTTGGGTAGTGCTGTCCCCAGAGGACCTGCGCGACATCGGCGAACTTGATCCGATAGCGTCGGTGCATGATCGGTTGGCCCGAGAGCGAGGCTTCGCACTGCTCGACGAACTCCTTGTCGGTCACGATCCCGCTGACCGCGATCGGGTCGACGCTTCCGCGATCGTTCTCGAGGGAGAGCGTGACCTCGATCAACTCAGCGCTGCAGAAGGGCGTAAAGAGCTTGTCTTCGTTGCGGTGGGGCGAGGTGTAGAACTCGACTTCGGCCGAGAAGCCCCAGCTCTGGAGGTCGAGGTTGATTCGCTTGACCTGCGAGCAGGGGATGGCGTGGGCGGTCCCCTTGATCAAGAGCGAGAGCGTCACCTTGAGGAGGCTCAGGGGGCTCGACTTCGAGAGCTCAAGCTCAGCCGTCTCCACGACCGTCCCCCTCCACCGTCACCTCGTGGCGGATCGAGTCCACCACGATGTAGAAGGGCTTCTCGTGCCCCACGAACACGCCGCTGACCTGGAACTTGAGCCGAAAGGGGCTCGCGGCCTCGACCTCGGTCACCTCATGGAGGCGGACCCTTGGCTCGAAGAGCTCGATGTTCTGCTTGATCTCCTCGGCGAGGGTCTTCACGATCGCGGTTCGGCCGCGGTGGTTGTTGTAGTCGCCGATTCCGTAGCTCTCGTGCCAGTACCCGAAGCCCTTCTTGGTGTTCAGGATTCGGTTCAGGTTGTCGACGATGGAGCGGATCTCGTCGCCCTGGTCCTGGCCGCGGCGGAACCGGTCGAGGAGCACCCTAGGCCCTCCGCCAAAACAGGAAGGCCTTGGCGTCCTTGAGGCTGGGGGTCTCGTAGAAGGCCAGCGAGCCCTCGCTCAAGGCCTTGTCCCACTCGTCGCCAAACGAGAGCTGGAAGAAGTCGACCTCAGGACCGAACTTGTGCTGGAAGGGCGGTCGCTCGATGGGGACGACGGGGATCCCCACCAGCGAGAGCTTGTGCACGTTCGGGAGCCGCATTCGGCTGGCCAGCTTAAGAGCGTCGACCCGCAGGGCCTCGCCCACGCGCGGCTTCTGGAGGAGAAGGAACACCTCCATAGCTCCTCGCGCCTCGGCGGGCAGCTCTTCGAGCAAGAACAGCCCGTCTCGCTGCTCGAAGGGGAGGTAGGGAGCCTTGCCCTTCTGGAGCCGGAGGTGCTCAAGGAGGGGCGTGATCACCTGACCCAAGGTCCCCGCCAGGTCGTCGTGGTGGTAGGCGCTGGTGATGTCCTCGGGGTTGCGCTCTTGGTAAATGCACACCTCGGCGTAGAACACCCTCAGCGCCTCGGAGAGGGCGTAGGGGTGGACGTGGATTTGGCCGTTGAGGTTCGCGAGCAGGCGGCTGAAGGTGTAGAGCGCCTTGAGGCAGGTCTTGGCTCCAGACAGCCCCTCGCCGCCGAGGTAGCTAGCGGCGATGTTCTCTTGGAGCTTCTGCTGGAAGAGCGTGAGCGCCTGGGCCAAAGCCTCGAGCGACTCCCGCAAGAAGGGCGAGGTTCCGACCCTCAGGAGCGGAGGAATGTAGTTGGGTGAGAGCCCCCAACTGCCTTCGGCACCCTTCTCGAATTCGGCCAGCTTCATCGTGAACAGCGCGCCGCGTTGGACCTGCTCCGAGCTGAGCACGACCCCATGGGAGTAGCGCTCGAGGCGGTCCCCGTCGGCGGTCTCGTCGTCGTCGTCCTCGTTGGGGACCCGCTCACTTGTCAAGTGGAGATAAATGCTGGCCTTTGTCGAACCAGTCGCGTTGAGGTTGAAGCTCTGGACCTTGGCGTTGCCAGGGATCTGGAGGAGCGGCCCCGTCGGCAGGATCAGGCTCAGCTTGGCCACCGAGAGGATGCCCTGCTCAAGGAGCGCCTCGTTCCACTTGAGACGTCCGACGCCGTAGAAGGGGGCGCCTAGGAGCGAGAAGCGGGTCGCCACGTCGGCGATCAGGGAGTCCTCCTGAGCCAGGAAGTGCTCTGGGAGGAGCGTCTGTCCCATCTTCCAGTCAATGCGGGCGAGTTGGTCAATCATTGCGACGGCTCCAGCGCAGACGACCAGCGCAGACGAGGGGGGTGGCAATCCATGGCTCGACCCATTAGTTGACCGAGGTGACGTCGTTCACGCCCAACTCGACCTCGATTGCCTTGGGGAGGGGGGCAGAGCGAATGATCTTCCAGCCGTCGCCAGGGTCGGTGAACAGGAAGTATACGCCCACCGAGAGCGCCTCGGGCTGGTGCACGGTCCACTCCACCGGCACGCCTGGGTAGATCACCTCGGCCCGGAGGATGCTTGGATCGCGCGGGTTGGCGAAGATCCTGTCCGCGATTCCTTCATAGGAGTCGGTGATGTAGGTCGCCTCCTCGACGGCGCGGATCACCGCGTAGAAGGGCCGGCCCGCGTTGGTCTCCTCCTTCGAAGTCACCTCAATGGTCAACTCGACGGTGAGGTCGGGCGCAGACGAGGAGCTGCAGCCGCTCCCCAAGAGCGCGGCTAGTACGAAGAGCGCACTCGAGATTCGAGCGACGAGGCGGCGTGGTTCACTTGCCCGCATTGAGATCTTTCCTAACAGCAGAGGGCACGACGAAGAGGCGGAAGGGGTCCTCTTCGTAGGAGAAACGCACCTTGACCGAGGCCAGGCCAGGCTTATCGGTCGCGATAGAGAAGCTCGCCCCGCTGACCTCCGGCTTCTGCATGCGCAGGAGACGGTGCAGCGCCCAATAGCCTTGAGGGGCGCTGAGGGCGAAGTTGGAGCGCTCACCGCTCTCCGAAGTTCCGAGCTGAAGGCCGACCTGGGCCGGCTCCGAGATGTGCCAGTTGATCTTGAGCGTCCGCCAGGTCGGTCGTTGGTTGAACCCGAACACCGCAGCCTTGCCTGAGCCAATGAAGGTCAGGATCGCGGCCGGCTGCCCCGGCTTGGCGGGGGGGAGGGCCTCTGCGCGAATCCTAAGGAGCAAGGGGCGCGGCAGTCCCTCCTTGTCCCAGAGGGTCGCCGAGAGCTCGCCGAGGTGGTTGAGGACCGGGAACAGGTCGCTGGGCCAGTCGAAGTTGGTCTCGAGGCTCTTGAGCGAGCGCCAGCGTACGGCGCCCGGCGCTCCCTTGAGGCAGATCGGGGCGACGAAGCTTCGGACCCGGGCCCAAAAGGCACCCGTCGTCGGATGCAAGGCCTGCTCGAGGTCCTTCGGCCTGGCGACCTCGGTTTGACCCGGGTTGAAGGGGAACTTCTCCAGGAGCGGCACGACCTGGGCCCGGACGCGAACCTTCCAGCTCTTGTCCAAGGCCGCAGCGATGTCCACGCGACCGAGCGAGTCGATCGCTCGGATTGGCTGGAGGAAGGGGTCGCGCCAGCGTCCCGTGATCCCAGCGCTCTTTAGCCACTGCTCGGTGATGAGCAAGTACGAGTCTCGGTGCTCGGAGACGATCGCAAAGCACAGGCGACCGAGGGGGGTCAGCTCCGCCTCGAAGTCGATTGCGTCCTCTGCTGGGCCCTCGCCGGCGGGCTCCTCGTCCGGGCTCTCACCCGCGTCGAGGTCCGACAGGATCCGGCCCAGGATCGATCGATAGTGCTCGATCTCGGTCGGTGCCTTGGGTCCCGCCGAGGCCAAGAGCTGCGCGATTGGGCGGAAAGCGGCCAATCGCTCGCCCATGGTTCGCAGGTAGGGGGAGGTCGAGGGCTGGAGGGTCGTGTGGTCGACGATGGTTTGGATCAAGTCCTGGAACCGCGACGCTGAGAGCTTCATGTGCCCCAACACGAGTTTGAGGGCGCCCAGCGAGTCGACCTGGAGGTCCCAGCTCTCGTAGTAGCGCTTCCACTGGCGCTCGTATTCCGAGGCGTACTGCTCAGCGGCTCCGCTCACGAGGCTCTTCAGCTCGTCGCGGGCCTCGCGATTGAGGTCGAGCTTCTCGAGGCTCGCCTCGAAGCTCGCGATCTGGGGCACGACCTCGCGCTCGTAGGCCGGCTTGGTGTATTCGCCCGCGACGACGCCCTTGCCGGCGAACAGGAATCCGCTCCCCGTGGGCCGCATCACGATGTCGGGGTAGCTCTTGTCGCGACCGAAGAAGATCTGGGCCCCGCTGCTCTGGTTGTCATGAATGAAGCGCTGAACGAGCGCCCTCATCCTGGCGTCGTTTATGACTTGTACCCAGCGACTTTCCTCGAAGGTGTAGGTCGTGTCCCCGAGCGGGATTCGCATCTTGAGGTTCGCCTGCTCCGCTAGGGCCTGGATTCCCCGCAGGTGGTAGACGAGTTCGGGCAAGCTCTGTTGCTTGAGCGTCGGCACGTCCATCCGGAGGTCGATGATCACCTTCAGCGCCTTGGCGAGCTGGACTCGCTGGCTGACGAGCCACTCAGGGACCTCGAGGTCCTCTATGTAGGCCTCGAAGAGCGCCTGCTGACCGTGCGGATCGTCCTTCAGCTTGAGGAACAGGTCTCGGGCGGTATGGCGCCGGTCCACGATCGAGAGCCCCTCGCGCAGCTCCTTGGCTCGCTCTTGGAGCCCCGCCAAGCGCTCGGCGGTCAGGGCCTGCCCGGAGGTCGCGGACTTGAGCCCCAGGAAGAATGCGTGCCAGGTCTCGGCCTTGGTGACTTGGTGGGTCCGGCGCTCGTAACGAAGATCCCCCAAGGACAATGTCCCGGCCCACCGCTCTTCGCTCGCGCGGACGTAGGTCCCTACGACCGCGCTCGGCAGCTTGAGCGCTCGCGCGAACTCGTCGATGCGCCCGTCCAGGATGTAGACCCCAAGCGGCCCCTCGCGCTGGGCGTAGACCAAGCCGAGCAAGTAGAGGCTCGTCTCGTGGGCGCTGGCGGAGGTCCCGATTCGCGCGGGGATCGGGCGCAGGAAGCGCTCTCGAATCACCCCCGCGAGCTTCTGGTTGAGGCGCTTGGCGACTCCAGGGTTGTAGCTTGGCAGGAGCCGGGCAGCTCCCTGAGACCCTTGCTCGAACTGGATCAGCGCCAACTCGGCCTCGACCGCCAGGTTGGGATCGCTGCCCTCTTGGGAGAAGGTCTCCAGCGGTCCGCGGGCCTGCGCGAGGCGAATCTGCTCGCGCGCGAAACCGGCGCTGAGCCAGAGGAGCCCGAGCACGAGCAGAACCCCTGCCACCCAGCGGTGTCGCGTCGTGACGGCTCGCTCGAGCTCTTGGCCGTGAACGGTCAGTGAGGTCTCGAAGGGGTTGGAGAGCGTCAGAGCCCCGCCGCCGGTGTGGGAGGAGAGGTAGAGGTCGCCGACCTTCGGCTCGAAGGAGCGCGGGTCGTTCTCGCAGAGGGTGCTCAGGAACAGGCCGAGTCGATCGAAGGTGCTCGAGGCCGTCCCGAGGAAGGCCAGGACCCGCAGGTAGTCACGTGCAGGCAGCTTCGTCAGGGCGAGGGAGAGGTAGTCTTCGAAAGGCTCGAGGCAGGTCGAGAGGCCCATGTTGGGCAGGCTCGGGTCGAGCTGGATCTGGTGGGGGATCTCCTCCTTCTCCACGAACTCGGCGAAGGGCACGTAGCCCTCGACGTGGTCCATGTGCGTGACCACGATCCGGGTCTCGGTGGGCGCGTTCGCGACTCGCGAGAGGACGTTCAGCTTGCCGCGCAGCATTTGTGCCTGCTCCCGGAGCGACTCGGCAGAGGCCTCTCGAAGGCTCGCGGCGCTGATCGTGAGGACCGCGATGCTGGGGCGTTTGCGTCCCGTGCGCCGCCAGAGGCGCATCAGCGCCCCGCGAACCTTCGGGTTCGTGTCGGACAGGAGGGACGAGGGGACCTCCTGGACCAGGACTCGGGAGCCGAGGTAGATCTGGAGGAGCGGCTCGGCTGTGTAGCTCGGATAGAACTGCGCCGACTGCCCCTTCCAGTCGGTGCACTTGTCGACGAGCTGGCTCTTGCCGCTTCCGCTCTCGCCGAGCACGACGAAGCTCTGGAAGTGGAGCACGTAGCGCCGGAACTCGCCCGGAATCTGGGCCAGGAATCGCTTCCAAACCTTGACCAGCACTCGTCCGCTGACCTCCGGTTGCGCGGTGCTCCGTCGCGCGCGCCAGCGGCGGACAGCGAGGAACAGGAGGCAGACCAGGAGAATGACGCCGGCCGCGACCCCCACCCAGAGCCAAGGGACCTGGTTCAGGTACTCCTGGATCTTCGCGAAGTCGAACTTTCTGGCAGCAAGGAGAAGACTCACGCGGGCACTCCATCGACGCTAGGCGTGATGATGATTTTGTCGTCGCAGAGCGCGACCTCGACCGATTGGTCGTCCGTGACTCGGCCGTCGATGATCGCCTCCGAGAGGGGATCGAGGATTCGGCGCTGAATCAGCCGTTTGAGCGGCCGCGCCCCGTAGAAGGGGTCGTGGCCCTCGGCGGCGAGCAGGTCGAGGACGGCCGGGTCGAAGTTGAGCTCGATCCGACGGTCCTTGAGGAGCTCGCCGAGGCGGGCCAGTTGGATCTCGACGATCGGGCGCATGTCCTCGAGGCGAAGCCGATTGAAGATCAGCACCTCGTCGAGGCGGTTGAGAAACTCCGGGCGGAAGTGTCCCTTGACGGCTTCCATCACGGCCTCGCGCACGTCGTCTGCGCTCTTTGACTCGACGATCGCCTCAGAGCCCAGGTTGGACGTCAGGATCAGGACCGTGTTGGCGAAGCTCACGGTGTGGCTCTGGTTGTCGGTGAGTCGACCGTCGTCGAGGACCTGGAGCAGGAGGTTGAACACGTCGGGGTGGGCCTTCTCGACTTCGTCGAACAGGATCACCGAGTAGGGCTTGCGCTTGATCTTGTTCGTGAGGATCCCGCCCTCCTCGAACCCGACGTAGCCGGGAGGCGCTCCCACCAGGCGGGCCGCCGAGTGCTTCTCCATGAACTCGCTCATGTCGAGCCGCAGCATGGCCTCCTCGTCGTCGAACAGGAACTCAGCCAGGGCCTTGGCGAGTTCGGTCTTGCCGACGCCGGTTGGCCCGAGCATCAAGAACGAGGCGATCGGGCGCGAGGGGTCTTGGAGCCCCGCTCGCGAGCGGCGCACGGCTTTGGCTATGGCGACCACGGCCTCGTCTTGGCCGACGACCCGCTGTCCGAGCTCCTCCTCCATTCGCTGGAGTCGACCTCGCTCGGAGTCCAACATCTTGCTGACTGGGATCCCAGTCAGCTTTGAGATCGCCTCCGCGACGTCTTCCTCGTTGACGTCGCCCCGCGTGTAGCGCGAGCGAACGGGATCAATGTCTCGGTATTCGAGGAGGACCTTCTCGACGGCCGGAATCACCTCTCGCTGGAGCTCGACGACGCGGGCTACGTCCTCTGGGGGCAACTCGCCCAGCTTCTGCTCGAGGTCCCGGCGAGCCGCGTCGCGCTCCTTCTCGAGCGCCGGAATGATCTTGTGCTGGAGTTCACCGGCGCGGGCGAAGTCTTCCTCAGCGACCCTGAGGTCTAGTTCACGGCGCGCGGCCTCCAGCTCTTGCTCGCCGAGGGGGATCTTCTCGTTGAGGAGGGCCTCGATCCGCGCGAAGTCTTCTCCGCCCAGCGCGCGCAGCATTTGCTCCAGCTCCTTGCGAGCCGCCTCGAGGTCCGCCTTGGCCGCGCGAACCTTGGCGACCCCTTCCTTCTCTCGCCGCCAGGCCGCGGTCATTGTGTCGGACTGCTCACGAAGCTCGGTCAGCTCGGCCGTTAGCTCCTCGGAGCGAATGCGCGCTGCCTTGTCCTCCTCCACGTCCTGTTCGAGGGCCTTGAGCTCGATCTCGATCTGAATGATTGAGCGGTCGACCGCCTCGATCGCTTCGGGCTTGGTGAAGATCTCCATTCGCCGGGCGGCCGAGGCCTGATCCATGATGTCGATCGCCTTGTCGGGCAACATTCGATCGGGCAGATAGCGGTGCGAGAGGCGCACGGCGGCGCAGAGGGCCGCGTCCGTGATTCGCACGCCGTGGTGCTGCTCGTAGCGGTCCTTGAGCCCGCGCAAGATCGAGATGCTCTGCTCAGGGCTCGGCTCCTCGCAGGTTATGAGTTGGAAGCGTCGCACGAGCGCGGTGTCTTTCTCGATCCGCTTGCGGTATTCGGAGAGGGTCGTGGCCCCAATGCAGCGCAGCTTTCCGCGCGAGAGGGCGGGCTTGAGGAGGTTCGCGGCATCGAGCCCGCCCTCCTGAGCGCCGGTCCCGATCAGGGTGTGAATCTCGTCTATGAACACGATCACGTTATCGGCCGCCGCCGCCTCCTCGATGATGTGCTTGAGACGTTCCTCAAACTCGCCGCGAAACTTGGTCCCGGCGACCAGGCGCCCCATGTCGAGGGCGAACAGCGTCGCTGAGCGGAGGTCGTCGGGGACGTCGCCGTTGGCGATCCGGAGGGCCAGGCCCTCGACGAGGGCCGTCTTTCCGACGCCAGGCTCGCCAATGATCATCGGGTTGTTCTTGGTCCGCCGCGAGAGGCTCTGAATGACCTGGCGGATCTCAGCGTCGCGGCCAAAGACACGGTCGAGCTCGCCCTCGGCCGCCTGCTGGGTCAGATCGACCCCGTATTCGGTGAGGGCCTCAAACTCGGCCTGACCGCGCTTGCCCTCTGCATCTGCGCGGATGCCGGCTTCGAGGCGCACGAGGTCGACGGCTGAGCCGGCCAAGGCACCGGAGATCGCCGGATCCGAGACCAGCGCCAGCAGGAGGTGATTGGGGCCGCCGCGCTTCGACTCGAGCTTGACGCGGATCTCTTCGGCGCGCGTCAGGACAGCGGTCAGCGCCGCGTCGACCTGAGGCTGCGAGGTGTCCCCTTCTGGAAGTCGCGGGAGGACCTCCACCAGGGCCCGGGCGGCGGCGACGACCTGGGTCGCGTCACCCCCTGCGAGGGCGATCTGACGCTTCGTCGCTGGGCCCCGCTGATCGAGGAACGCGAGCAGGAGGTGCGCGGGCGCGATCGAGGCGCAGCCGAGCTCTTCGCCCATTCGGCCTGCGTATTCGATCAGGGAGAGCGCCTTAGCACTGAAGGCTTCGAACAGGTCAGCCACGGGACAACTCCCCTGGGCCGGAGCCCAGCCCAATCGTTTCCATGAGGTCCTCGAGCCCGTCCAGCAGCCCGAGTAACTGGGTTCTCGCGGAGGGATCGGGGAGGGTGGCGCAGAGCTCGGAGGCCCGCGCCAGGA
>JAESQQ010000955.1 GCA_016765095.1 Planctomycetota bacterium
CCGGCCCCCAGACCTTGCCGCTCGGCCCCTCTGGAGCCTCCCGCGCACTTAACCGTAGCTACCTCAGGAGCTGTACCCCCTCCCGCGGGCGTCGGTAAACCCCGCCCCTACATTCACCCGTACCGGAACTTCTCGCGGGCTGCACTAGGCCTTCAAGGGTGACCGTGAGCCCGTGACGTGCCCGAGGGGAGTGAAGAGCTAGACTCGAACTCGCGCTCTGGGGAGGGGGCAGGAACCTGCAGAGCCACTCGATTCGGCTCTCCTGGCCATTTCCGGGCGAAATCGGTCCCTTGTCGAAGTGCAGGGCTCGCCATACGATTCGCAAGCGTCCAACAGTGAGGCCTGAGCGTCGTATTCGGTGTACGAGCGACTTTGTTCGGCCCCACCTCAGATTCAGCATCGAGGAGCCCTATGTCCCTCCACCACAACCCTGCAGCTCTCGTGGCTGCTGGCCTGTTGGCCTGCGCGCCTGCGATCGTGCTCGCCAAGGACTCCGACCTCGACCGGCTCGAGAGCCGTCTTCGGGGGCTGGCCGAGCAAGCGGTCCCCAAGACCGTCCTGATCAAGGCGATCGCGGGACCCGGCCAAGAAGGCGCGGGCAGCGGGGCGATCATTAGCCCCGACGGCTACATCCTGACCTGCTCGCACGTGGTCGAGATCGGCGAGACGCTCAAGGTCACGACCTCGGACGGGCGCGTCTACAAGGCCAAGCTCCTCGGACGCAACCTGCGCCAGGACTACGCCCTGATCAAGATCGAAGCCAAGGGCCTCGCGAGCTTCAAGATCGGCGACTCGGACAAAGTCAAAGCAGGCGACTGGGTCTCAGCGCTCGGCCACCCGGGCGGCCCGTACGGGGACGTTCAGCCTGCCTTCGCGGCCGGCCGTGTCCGCGCCCTCGGCATGAAGCTGCCCGTGGGCATGATGAAGAAGTACTACAACAACGCCATCATGACGGACGTCCCGATCTACGCCGGCGACTCCGGTGGACCGCTCCTCAACCGCCACGGCGAGCTGGTCGGAATCAACGGCGCGATCGTCCAGATCAACGAAATGGCCTTCGCGATCCCCATAAACCAGGTGATGGCCGACATCGATCGCCTCAAGAAGGGAGAGGTCATCCCCGGCGAGCAGGCCGGCCCAGAGGCCTACAAGGAAATGCAGAAGGTCATTTCGCCTGAGGACTACCAGAAGATGACTCGCCGAATGTTCAAGAACTTCGGCCGGGCCTTCGGCGGCGACGGCGAGAACCCTTTCAGCAAGCTCTTCGGCGGCGGCGACGGTGAAAACCCCTTCAGCAAGCTCTTTGGCGGCGGCAACGGCGGTGAGAACCCCCTCAGCAAGCTCCTCGATCCCGACGGCCCCCTCGGCAAGCTCTTTGGCGGCGGCGGTGGCGGCGGCAGCCCCGACTTCGGCAAGCTCCTCGATCCCGACGGCCCCCTCGGCAAGCTCTTTGGCCGCGGTCGAGAGAATCCCACGGGTCGAGAGAATCCCACCAGCCGTCCGCAACCTCGCCGGGCTCCGGTCAGCGGCAAGCGTCCCTACCTCGGACTCCGGGCGTCTGCGGACAAGGACCTCGGCGGCGTCCTGATCGAGGAGGTCCAGCCCAAGGGCCCCGCCCAGTCGGCGGGACTCCAAGAAGGCGACTTGATCGTGGCGGTCGGCGGCCGGCGAGTGAAGAGCCTCGCTGACTTCCAAGCCATCATGAAGAGGGCCCGCCCGGGCAACCTGGCGAAGTTCAAGATCGTGCGGAGCGAGTTCTCCGAGGGCGACTTGGTCGAAGTCGAGCGAACGTTCTCCGTTCGCGTCGGCGGACGCTAGGCCCGGTAGAGGAGATCGAACAATGCGTGCACACCACCTCATTCTCGCCCTGGCGCTCATGGCGCCGACCCTCGCCCACGCCCAAGGGGCTGCGCCTCAGGACAAGGTCCAGGGACGCAACTCTTGGCTCAAGGAGCGCCTGACGCCCCTCGCGGGTCGAGTCCGGGCTCACGTCGTCAAGCTGACCGGCGGCAAGTCGTCCGGCTACGGCGTCGTGGTCAAGGCTGGCTATATCCTGACCAGCGACGGATTGATCGGCAGTTCGCGGACGCTCAAGGCGACCGACTCCGAAGGCCGCACGCACGTCGTCGTGGTCCACGGGCGCCAGCGCAAGCACGGCGTCGCGATCCTCAAGTTCAAGACGGTCGTCGGGACGCCGGTCCCAATCGCAATGGGCGCAAGCAAATCGCTCGCGCTTGGCCAAATCGTGGCTGTGATCGGGACCGAGGCCACACCCCTCGCGGCCGGCGTGGTCAGCGCCACCAAGCGCCCGGTCGAGCCGAGCGCCATGGGCGGCGGCGGAAACATATTCCTCAAGATGTTCGGCGGCGGGGGCAACAGCGGTCACTCGCGCCGCTACCCGAGCGTGATTCAGCACGACTCCCCCCTCGAGCCCGAGCACTTTGGCGCTCCCCTCGTCGACCGAAAGGGTCGCCTGGTCGGGATCAACGTCGCCTACCCCTTCCGTGGGAGCGCGCACGCGATCGGAGTCGACACGTTTGGAAAGGCCCTCCAGGACCTGTTCGACGGAAAGAGCACCGCCCCAGCCGATCGCGTCAAGCCGATCCGCCCCGCCCCCAAGCCGAAACCACCTCAGCCCGCGCGCCCACGCTCCTACCTCGGGGCGAGCGTCGCTCCAGCGACCCCTAGCCAGCTCGGCAAGGGCCACGCGTTTGGGCTCTACGTTCGCAGCCTCACGGCCGGGGGTCCCGCCGCCACCTGCGGCCTAGAGAAGGGCGACGTGATCGTGACCCAGGACGGTCAGCCCTTCGCCAGCATTGCGATCTTCGGAAAGCGCATGACCGCCAAGCGACCCGGCGACACCATGAAGCTCCGCGTCCTTCGAGGGGCCGCTGGGATCGAGACTGAGGTCTCGGTCGTGCTTGGCAAGCGCTAAGCCCCGCCCGAAAGTCATTGACCTTCCTACGGCTGCGGAGTTCGGCTCGGAGGGATACACTGCGCGCGTGATCAACTTCAACTGCACCAAATGCGGGCAGCTGATGACCGTCCGCCCGGACTTCGCCGGGCGTCCGGGCAATTGTCCCCAGTGCCGTCAGCCTTTCGTTGTGCCCAACTCGGGCGCGCCGGCGGCTCCGACCCCTCCCGCGCCCGCGCCGCCCCC
>JAESQQ010000956.1 GCA_016765095.1 Planctomycetota bacterium
GGACCCTTTCTCAGGACCCTTTCTCAGGACCCTTTCTCAGGACCCTTTCTCAGGACCCTTTCTCAGGACCCTTTCTCAGGACCCTTTCTCAGGACCCTGCGTGTTGAGTGTCGCTCCGGCGCTAAGCCAGCTGAAGGGCCTGCTGCGCACGGGTTAGCTTCGACTTGACCCAGCCTCGAAGACGTTCGACCTCGATCGCGTTCCAATCGGCGTCAAGGCGAAGGCCCAAGAAGAAGTCGTAGAGCTCGTCGATCGCGAGGCGTAGCTCCTCGGTCGCGGCGAGCTTGTCGCTCAGCGAGTCTTCCGGCTCTTCGTCGCCCTCTGGGTCAACGAACTTGACGCTGGTCAAGTCGAGGGTCTGCCCGTCGAGCGCGAACAGCCATTCGCGACCTCCGCGGGCGCCAATGAAGCGAGCCTTGGAGAGGAGCAGACCCGCCGCGAGCGCGTGAGCCGCCTCGGGGCGCCGAGTCGGAGCCCCTCCCCGCAGCGACGCCTTGACGCCGTCCTCGTCCCAACTGCTCAGGGTCAGGGCGTCCTCCACAGCAATGCTCAAGCCGCCGCTGGGGAGATCAAAGGTCCCCCCCTCGGTCTCACAGCGAAACCACATCCAAGTCAGGAACTCGCTGGCGAGAAAGCTCCGTTCGATCGCAAACGCGAGGTCGTCAACAGCCATGGCAGGACTCCTTAGACTGAGACCAGCTCAGGCTCACGAACGCCCGGCTTGGTCAGGTTGAGAGCGAGTGGGCGAGCGTCCTTGAGGGCCTCGAGCTTCCCGTGTTCGTGGGCGTAGGCCGCCGCGCGGAGCCCGGGCATGAACGGCTCTGCCGTCAACTCAAAGGTCCGCTCGAACAAAGAGCGGAAGTTCTCGATCACGGTCTTGGACGTGCTCTGAAGGTAGACCTTCCGCGAGCGAACGTTCCAGAACACGCCATAGGCGCGCTGCACGGGCGGAGTCTCGGCGAGCAACTCCCGCTTGACCTCGTTCTTGAGATCGCGCTTGCGGCGGCCGGGCAGCCGCTCGAGGCCCTCGGCGTCGAGCACGTCTTGAATCGCGATCGCAGTGTGCGCCGCCAGGACGGGCCCCCGCACCTTGCGAGTGTCGATCCGCAGCGCGAACACGGCGTATTGGCCGCGATAGATCTTGGTGGCGTGGAAGTCGCCGTCGAACAAGTGATCCGGAGCGACCCAGCCGTGCTGGGTCCCCTCCTCGACCGTGTCGATTCCGGCGAACGCGAATTGGTCCAAGCGGCCGAGCAAGCGCTCGGTGGTGGGGACGGACCCCTTACCGCTGACCTGGAAGGCTCGGAAACTCAGAGCACCCTTCCCTACGAGCATGAAACACCTCTCAATGGCTAGACGTCGGAGCCCAACGGGGCATCCATCGCCCGAACCCTAGATGGCCCATCCGACATCTAGACGATGGACGTTCTAAGGGGCTGCCGGAGAGTGACTTCAGGTTCTCGCGCAGGACTCGTCGTTGTGGGCAAGGCAGGCCAAGGGCAAGCGTAGCGGGCTACGTGGCCGAGGCCGAACGCAGCCCACGGCGGCGAGGACAAGCGAGAGCCGAAGTCACTCTCAGGAGGCGCCATAGGCCAGCCCACGGCGCCTCCTGACAGGAGGAGCCAGACCGGTATGCTGGCAACCCCCCTTGTGCCCGCGTTCCCGACCGGAAGGAGCCTCAAATGGGCGACGAAGCCCAGAATGAACACGCCTTGGGCGACGACCTGCTTGCCGGCCTCGCCGCCCGGAGCAAGGGGCGCTTTTCCCAGCGCCGCCAGATCCTCTCGTTTGGGGAGTACTTCGACGAAGTCGTCGCCGACCCCAGCCTCCACACCCGAGACGCGCCGCACTACCTCCGCGACCTGTTCGATTTCTACGGAACCCGTGAAGTCCACGCCCTCCGGCAGACCCGGCGCCGCTTCAAGCTCTTCGACTCCGAGTTCAATGGCGGCGCGACCCACCTCCTCGGCCTAGAAGACGTGCAAGACCAGGTCTACCAGCACCTCTGCTCGTTCTGCGAGCGGGGACGAGTCGACAAGCTCCTCATGATTCACGGCCCCAACGGGACCGCCAAGTCGACTTTCGTGGAGTGCCTGATCGCCGGGCTCGAGGACTACTCGCTCCGCCCTGAAGGCGCGATCTACCGGTTCAACTGGGTCTTTAGCGACAACTGGGAACGCACCTCCCTCGGCTTCCTCGAGAAGCCCGAGCGCACCGACGAGAGCCTGGCGCACCTCCCACCCGAGGAAGTCAGCTTTCGCCTCGGCGACGAGCTCAAGGATCACCCGCTCCTCTTGATCCCCAAGGAAGATCGCCTCGAGTTCCTCGAGAAGACGTTCAAGAAGGCCGGGCGTCCCCTCGACCGCCTCCCCGCCTTTCTCCGCCACGGCGACCTCTGCGCGAAGAACAAGGAGATCTACCGAGCCCTCAGCAACGCCTATCAGGGAGACTGGCAGCGAGTCGTGGAGCACGTCCAGGTCGAGCGGATCGCGATCAGCCAACGTTTCCGCTCCTGCGCGGTCGTGATCCAACCCCAGCGGAACGTCGACGCGGCAGCTCGCCCCCTCAACCTCGAGAAGAGCTACCGGCTCCCGCCGATCCTCAACCAGAGCTCCCTCCACGAGCTCTCAGGGGACTTGATCGACGCCAACCGCGGGCTCGTTGAATACTCGGACTTCTTCAAGCGGCCCCTCGAGCTGAACAAATACCTCCTGACCACGAGCGAGAAGGGTTCAATCAGCCTCCCCGAGGCGACCGCCTACTTGGACCTGGTCTTGTTCGCGACGGCCAACGAAAAGAACCTAACCCTGTTCAAACACAACCCGGACTTCCCAAGCTTCAAGGGGCGCTTCGAACTCATCCGGGCGCCTTATCTGCTCCAAGTCAGCCAAGAGGAGCAAATCTACGCAGGACGCCTCAGCGCCCTCGCCCAGGGCAAGCCCCTCGCCCCCCACGTGGCGCGGATCACAGCACTCTGGGCCGTCCTGACCCGCCTGCGCCGTCCGAACCCGCGTCACTTCACGGGGGAGATTTGCAAGCTCCTCGAGCGAATGACCCCTCTCGACAAAGCTCGGCTCTACGACACGGGCCAGGCGCCGCTCGAGTGGACGGACAGCGAGCGACGCGAGCTCCTCGCCCACGCCGAACAGATCGCGCGCGAGTACGACACGGCCGAGGAGGAGTTCGAGGGGATCCCGGACGCCGCCTACGAAGGGCGACGAGGCGCGAGTCCGCGCGAGGTCATGACGATCCTTCACGCGGCGGCCGACGACCCCGACGCGCCCTGTCTCTCGCCGCTGGCGGTCCTCAAAGAGATCCGCGTCGTGTGTCGGGACGCGACCTTGTATGAGTTCCTCCGGCTCCCCGCCGAGAGTCCCTGGTTCGACGTCGAGCAGCTCGCCGGCCTAGCCGAAGCCGAGTATCGGCGGATCGTCCGCGACGAGGTCCACCGCGCCCTGGCGCTCGTGGAGGAGTCTGCCTACGAGCAGCTGTTCACCGACTACTTCCGCCACGTGAAGGCCTTCGACGCGGGCGAGAAGCTCCCGAGCCGGATCACGGGCAAGCCCGAGGCCCCCTCTGCGGCCCTCATGGAGCGAGTCGAGGCCCTGGTCGGGATCACGGAGAAGCCCGCCCTCTGGCGAAAGAACCTGATCCTGCGGATCGCGGCCTGGGCGATCGACCACCCCGGCCAGAGCGTCGACTACGAAGAGGTGTTCGGCGACATTCAGCTCGCCGTCCGCAAGCGATATCACAAGGAGCGTGAGGACGCGATCGAGGACCTCTCGGGGCAGCTCCTCCGCTACGGCACCGAAGACTGGAGCAGCGTCGAGTCTGCCGACCAGGAGAAAGTCGAGGCCGCGTTCGGGCGCTTGGCCGAAATGGGCTACGACGCAGTCTGCGCCAAGGAGGCCTTGGCCTACGTCCTCCAGCACCGAGGCGAAGAGTGAAATCCACGACCCCTCTCGCCTGGGCCACCCTCCGTCTCGCCTGGGCCACCCTCCGTCTCGCCTGGGCCACCCTCCGTCTCGCCTGGGCCACGCCCCGTCTCGCCTGGGCCACGCCCCGTCTCGCCTGGGCCACGCCCCGTCTCGCC
>JAESQQ010000957.1 GCA_016765095.1 Planctomycetota bacterium
AAACCCCGCCCCTACCAAGGCGTGTTGTGAGCCGTCCAATAGGGCGCCTTGCGGAGGGGCCCTCTCGCGATCTGTAGGGTGCGGGGTTTACCCCCGCCCGACGCCTGTCCAGGAGAGACAGACGCTCTCTTCTTAGGCTTGTCTCCGCGTTGAACGGTGAGAAACCGAGCGTTCTGACGTCGCGAGAGAGCGGGGACTCCGCCCTGACCAAACCATGACCTGACCCCGCGACTCTCTCCTCGACTGGACCTGCGCGCGAAGGTCCGCTCGCCCTAGGAGTCCGCATGCGGCCCCTTTGTCTCGCCCTCCTCCTGAGCCTCGCCGGCTGTGGCCTCGGCTCGTCCCGCCCCAGCGCGGAGGTCAGCGAGGTCTCAGAGCTCACCCGGAAACCGTATCCCCTCCGCCCAGGACACGGTCCCAACATCCTCTGCGTCGGCTGTAGCCGTTTCACTCTGTGCGCCTCGCGCTCCCAACGAGCAGACCGCTCCCGGCCCTCGCAGCTCGTTGGACCTCCCCTCGTGGCCACGCCGACACCGGACCGCCCGCCCGAGACAAACCTCCCGGATCTCGAGCCGATCCCAGACTGGGACGACGCTCCGCCGCCCCCAAAGTCTGCCCTCACGGAGGGCCACGTGATCGCCCTCCGCCCGGATCTAGAGCCGGTGTGGGTCCTGATCGATATCGGCTCCAGCAACGGAATCAAGATCGGCCAGGTGTTTGGTGTGTTCCGCAGCGGAACACAGCTCGCCCAGCTCGTCGCGGACCAAGTCACCCTCTACCAGACCGCCTGCCGGCTGACCTTCGCCCCCCAGGCCAGGCGGATCCGAGTCGGGGACCGTGTCTCCACGCGCGGCGCCGGTGAGGAGTTCGAAGAGCAACGCCGCGAGGAGTGGCCAGCCCTCGTCGTCCCTGAGATCTACGCCGAGGTCCTGGCCACCAAGGACGACATGGGGCCCGCCCTGGTGCTCCTCAACGTCGGCAGCGACGACCGAGTCGAGCCAGGCTATCGGTTCTTGATCTATCGAGGATCGGAGTTCGTGGGGAAAGTCGTCGTCGAGCGCGTGCTCCGAGACTCGTCGGGGTGCCGGGCTCTGTTCTGCGCCGAAGGAGAGCGGATCCGGCCCGGCGACAAGGCGGCCACCCGGCTCCAGTAAACACGAGTCAGGGAAAAGTCTTACGACCCCGGAGGACGTCAAGGCGAGCGACGCTGGCGGCGAGCTTCCGCTTGGCCTCCTCCCAAGACTGACTCTGCAAGAGGCGCTCGATCTCGACGATCTCTCCGGCCGTCTGGGCCCAAGCTGAGTCCTCCGAGGCAGCAAAGAGCTTCCGCGCCTTTCCGCACCACTCCAGGAGCGCCGCGACACGCTGGGGACGGAACTCAAGCAGGGCCAAGCGCAGCCACCACCCCCCGTGGCCGGGATCGGCGCTGAGGTAGGAGCGAATCGTCTCCGCAGCGAGCGGCTCCGTCTGGTGGCGCCAAGCGTAGCAGATGAGGTTCTGACGACGCCCCGAGTTGCGCTCGGTCCCATTCAGGTAGACGAGGCCCTCCTTGAGGGCCTCGGCCGGGCGTTTGCGGCGCTGATAGAGCTTCGCGAGCGTAAAGCGGGCGACTCCGAGGGCTGGATCGAGCCTGACGGCCTCACGGAGATCCGACTCTCCTCGCTCGAGTTCTCCACGGACCAAGAGCTGGCGACCGCGCGCGAGGAGCAACACCGCCCGCAGTTCGTCGTCCTGGATCACAGGCAAGAGTCGGGCCGTCAGCTCCTCGAACTCAGCGATCTCCTCCGGAGTCAGGCTTGAGGTGTGAACGAGAAGATAGGCCAGGGTCATTTCGTGTTTGAAGCGAAGGTCCGGCTTGGTCTCGAGCCGAGCCGCGCGACGAATCGCTGGGAACAGCCGCCGCTGCGCACCCTTCCGAAGGCGCCCCGCGATCGGGACCATTTCGCGTTGAATCGCGAGGTCGTCGACAAAGATCTCACTCAGACAAATGGCGAGTTCGAGCAAGAGCGGGCCGCGGATTCCGTTGCTACTCTCCAGGAGCGTCTTGGAGAGGCCTTGGGGGAAGGGGCTCTCTTGTCCGAGACGTTCCCAAAGTCGCAGCAGAGCCAGCGAGCTGGCCTCGCTCTTGACCGTGACCCCCCGGCGCGCCAAGGATCCCAAGGCCCGCAGCGCGTGGCGACCGAGCTCTCGAGCCAGCGTCGCGGACCCTGCGGGCACCGGCCCCGCAGGGAGGCCCTCGATCGCAGCCCAGGCTGCCGAGGGCCGTGTCGCTAGAGCAGCCTTGGCCCTCGCCAGCCCAATCTCCCAGAGGATCCCAGGCGGCGGCGAGGGGAGTTGGATCAAAATCGCCTCGGCGGCCTCGAGTTCGCCCTGGGCCACCAGGGCCCGCGCCTCGGCCTTCGCCAGCCCTGGATCGGTGTGAGGGTCGCTCTGGCGAGCGGCCCCGCGCCAGGCGTTGACGTCTGCCAAGAGCTTGCGGGCGTCCGGGTGACCGAGCCGGGGTCGCTTGGCGAGCGCGAGCGCACGCCAGCGGTGCAAGTCAGCCCGAGCGCAGCCCCCGCGCATGGCCCGTGTCAGGAGGCCGACGCCCTCCTCGCCTTGACGCGCCCCGCTCAGCGCCCAGGCGAGCGGAGTCTGACCCTCGCCCGGAGGGTCGCCTGGGGGCTGTTCGCCCCTGGCCATTTGGAGCAAGGCCTGCAGCCGGACCACCTCCGCCGACAGCTTGGGAGCGTCGGGCAGGGGCCGGAGGGCCTCGATCGCTGCGGCGCTTGAGGCGAGCGGAGCCGGGTCTGCTCGGAGGGCGTCGAGTGACGCCGCGAGGTCCGCGCGGGGATCCGCGCTGGAGGGAGAGAACAGGTAGGCGAGCATTGCGATCAGCGCGACGACGACCGGGAGGGTCACGAGCGTGATTCGTGTCGCTCGCTGACGTCGGCGCGCGGCGAGCACGCCCGAGGCGGCGGTGCCTTGACTGCTCCCGGTCGCGACCAAGTCGCGGGCGAAGTCCGCAGCGGTTGCGTATCGCTGGGCAGGCAACTTGGCGAGCGCGACGCGCACGACGGGCTCGAGATCGCTGACCTCGAGCGGGAGCGGCGCTGGCTCGAACTCGAGCACAGCCCGCATGATCTCGACCGCGGAGTCGCCGGTGAAGGGGAGCCGACCGGTCAGGAGTTGGTAGAGCATGACGCCGAGCGCGAACACGTCGGTCCGGGCGTCGGCGTGGGCCGTCTCGCCGCGAATCTGCTCGGGCGACATGTAGAAGAGCGTGCCCATTGTCACGCCGCTCTGAGTCAAGCGCTCCTGATCCATGTGACGAGCCAGCCCGAAGTCCACCACCCGCGGCCGCCCTTCGGCGGTCACGAGCACGTTGTCGGGCTTGAGGTCCCGGTGGATCAGTCCGACTTCGTGGGCCGCGTGGACCGCCAGCGCGATCTCGCTCATCATGCGAACCCGACTCATCAAATCGAGGTCGTGCGCCGCGACGTATTCGTCGAGGGGGAGCGCACCCACCAGGAGCTCCATCACCATGTAACCCAGACCCTGCTCGACCCCGGCCCCATAGACCGCGATCACGCCCGGGTGGCGAAGCTTGAGGCCAGCCTCAGCCTCGCGCTCGAACCGGATTCGCTGACGCTCGTCGTCTAGGTCGCGCAGGAGGACCTTGATCGCGACTCGCTCCCCGTCGGGCCTCCGCGCCCGAAACACAGCTCCCGCCCCGCCCAACCCAACCTCGGCCTCGAGGTAGAGGCCTGCGAACACGCAGCCCGGAGTTGGGAGTGAAAGAGGAGGTCTCACGGCTTTAGGCTAACGGACGTGCGGCTGGGGGAGATCCAGGGCCGGGGAGCTTCACTCAGTCAGCTTCCGAGCCGCCCTCCGTCGCGGCGATTCGCGCAATGATATTCGTCGTCGAAACGCCCGGCACGAGCTCGACCAACTCGACTCGGCCCCCGTACCCTTCGACCAGCTCTCGTCCCACGACGACTTTCCCCCGGTAGTCCTCGCCCTTGCAGAGAATGTCTGGGCGCAGGCGCTCGATCTCCGCCAGCGGAGTCTCTGCCGCGAAGGGGACGACCAAGTCGACAGCCTCCAGCCCGGCCAAGACGATCGCGCGATCCTGAAGCGGGAGGACCGGCCGCCCCTCGCCTTTGAGCCCTCGGATCGAGTCGTCGGTGTTGAGGCCGACCACGAGGAAGTCGCCCTTGGCCCGACACCCCTGGAGGAAGTGCACGTGACCCGCGTGGAGGAGATCGAAGCAACCGTTGGTCCACACGATCGCCTTGCCCTCCTCGCGGGCCAGGCGAAGGCGCCGCTCGGCCGCTTCGACGTCGAGGACTTTCTCGCTCAGCTCCGGGGCCGACCGGTAGCGAAGCTCGGCTGCGAGCGCGTCGCGCCGCAGGGGCACGACGCCGAGCTGCTCGACCTCCCAGCCCGCCGCGACGTTCGCCATTCGAAGCGCGTCCTCTAGCTCGCACCCGGCTGCGATCGCGAGTCCGAGGACCGAGAGGACCATGTCTCCAGCGCCGGCCACGTCGAACACCTTGCGGGCTCGAGCTGGGAAGTGCTTCCCGACTGCCTGGCCGCGCTGGAGCAGGTAGATCCCGTCTTTGTCGAGGGTCACCGTGACCCAGTCGAGCTCGTAGCGCTCGATCAAGGCCTCGGCCGCGGCGTGGATCGAAGCGGGATCCCGCGGCTCGATCCCCGTGGCCTGGGCAGTCTCGCTCCGGTTGGGTGTCAGGGCCGTCGCGCCACGAAACAGAGAGAAGGGAGTGTTGGGGTGCGGGTCCACCAGGACCGGAATCCCGCGCGCGCGCGCTTCCCGAGAGAGCTCCTCGCAGAGCTCCGCGTCGAGGACGCCGCGCGCGTAATCCGAGACGAGGACTGCGGCGACGTGATCGAGCTTCGCGCGGATCGCCTCGCGGAGTCGCGCTCGAACGGCGGGCCCGGGCGGCGCCGCGTCACGGTCGATTCGAATCAACTGCTGGGCGCGCGCGATCGCGCGTGTCTTCTGAGTCGAGGTCAGGGACGGGTCGCGCACGATCCCGCTGCTGTCGACGCCGGGGAGCTCTTCGAGGAGCTTCGCGAGCGCGTCGCCCGGCGCGTCGCAGCCGAACGCCGCCACGGCGTGGACCTCCGCGCCGAGCGCCGAGAGGTTCGCGATCACGCTCCCCGCACCGCCCAGGCGGCTGTCCTCGGAGGTAACCCGTAGAACCGGGACCGGAGCCTCAGGCGAAATCCGCGAGACCGCACCCCAGAGGTAGCGGTCGAGCATCAGGTCACCGAGGACCAGGACCGGAACCCCGGCCAGGCGATCAAGGAGGGGGAGGAGGCGCTCACTCATAGCGAACACCCTACGCGGGATCTCTGAAGGGAGCTCTGGTCCACGCGACGCAGTCGGAACGAGGGGCTAGGGGCTAGGGGCTAGCCGACGCGTCCGAAGCCTTAGCTGAACGCGAAGGACAAGATCACGAGCAAGAGCACGACTCCGAGCGCGATCGCGATCGGAACCAGGGGAGGCTCCGGCTTCTCTGGCTCCTCCGCGACGCCGAGCTGCTCAGGGGTGTAGGCCGGCATCGACTCGTCCGTGGAGAGCAGCGGAGCCAGGATCTTGTTCTTGTCGAGCTTGCGGCGGGTGTCCTTGCGGACCCTCCCGAAGCTGATCCCACCCAAGGCCTCCTCGAACTCGAGGCGGAGCCGGGGGCCCTCGTGGCCGAGCTGGATCGTAGAGCGGTTCGCGACGGAAGCGACGCCGTCAATGCGCTCTCCGTCGAGGAGTACGCCGTTGCGGCTGTCGAGGTCATGGAGCGTGACGCCCTCCTCGCCTTCCCGAAGCTCGGCGTGGATCGCAGAGACCTTCAGATCCTCTGTCGGATCGAAGCGAATCTGGCACTTCTCCGCCCGCCCGAACCAAATCGGGGCCCCGCGAACGCATTCGACCTTGCTTTGTTTTGAGCCGGTGAGGTGGGTCACCGTGAGTTCAATTGCCACCGAGTCCCTCGCAGGCCTCAGAGTATCCCGAACGCCAGCGCGGTGCATCTCGTGATGCAGGGAGTCTCCGCGCGTGACGCGGGGACTCTCAGACTCTGTGCTAGCTTCGGCCCATGGGTCAACGCCGCTCTAAGTCTCCTCCGATCGAGCCCCAGCTTGCCGCTGCGTTCGTCGTTGAGACGCTCCAGGGGGCAGGGCATACGGCGTTCTTTGCCGGCGGCTGTGTCCGGGATCGACTCTTGAAGCGGACCCCGAACGACTACGACGTCGCGACTAGCGCCGAGCCGGCCGCAGTTCGAGCCCTCTTTCAGCGGACCCTCGCGGTCGGCGAGCAGTTCGGGATCGTGATCGTGCGCTACCGCGGGCAGCAGATCGAAGTCGCCACCTTTCGGGCCGACGGGGACTACAGCGACGGCCGCCACCCCGATCAAGTCCACTACACGACCGATCCAGCCACGGACGCGCAGCGCAGGGACTTCACGGTCAACGGCCTGTTCTTCGATCCGCTGACGGAAGAGATTCACGACTTCGTTGGCGGCGTCGCAGACATTGAGGCGGGTCGAATCCGTGCGATCGGCGACGCCACAGCGCGCTTCTCCGAGGATCGCCTCCGGATCCTCCGTGCGCCGCGCTTCGCTGCCGTGTTGGGGTTCACGCTCGAGGACGAGACCGCGGCGGCCGCCCGTCGTCAGGCACCCGAGATCCTGACCAGCAGCGTCTCCGCCGAGCGAATCCGAGTCGAACTCAAGAAGCTCCTCGCCTGCCCTGGCCGCGCCGCAGGGTGGCGCCACCTCGAGGACCTCGGCCTGCTCCCGATCGTGTGGCCGGCGGCCGCAGGCGAGGCGAGCACGACGCGAGCCCTCGACGCGCTTCCGCCC
>JAESQQ010000958.1 GCA_016765095.1 Planctomycetota bacterium
GACCGCGTCCACCTCACTTTGGGTCAGCTGCCCCGCCTTGGCCCCCTCGGCGGCGAGCAGCGTTGCCCATAGCGAGTTCTTCTCTTGGGCCAAGGAGAGCGTGATTCCCTGGACGGCCATTCCGGCTTGGATCCCGACCGTGGTCACGAGCTCGAGGTCTTCGGTCGAGAAGGTCTGGCTGATCTGGGCCGTGGTCAGGTAGAGAACTCCGCAGATTTGATCCATAGCGACAAGCGGGGCGCAGATCACCGAGCGGATCCCCTTCATGACCACGCTCCCGCGGTTCTTGAAGCGATCGTCGGTCGAGGCGTCGCTGGTCAGGACGCCGCGGTTGAACTTGAGCACGCGCTTAATGATCGCGCGCGAGACCATGGGCGGCTCTTTGCTGCTCCGCTCCTTGTCCCAAGACGCGGCGAGGGTCAGCTCACCCCGGTCGGGGTGCTTAATGAACATGTAGCCCTGGGCAGCACCGACCGCCGTCGCGGCGAGCTTGACGACTTTGCGGGCTAGGCCCTTGATATCGCGTTCGCTCGCGATCGTCTTGGCGACTTTGTAGAGGACTTGGAGGTCGCGCGACTCGTGGCCTTCGGTCGCGGGATCTGCGGCCAAGTCGTCGCCGAGGAGGTCGAGGCGAATCGTGGTCGTGGCGGAGATCTGATCGAGGTCGCTCGGCGAGGGCTTGGGGAGGTTTCGTCCCGAAGGGCGCCGGTCCTCGAAGGTCGCGACGGTCGAGCCGATCTTGATCTCGTCACCAAAGCGGAGCAACTCCTCGGTGACGCGCTCCTCGTTGACGAAGCTCCCGTTGCGGCTGCCGAGATCGCGGAGGAAGTACATCTCTCCGATCCGGAAGATCTCCGCGTGCCGGCGAGAGATCCCCTGGTCGAGAATCTGCAGCCCGGAGGGTGATTCGTCGCGGCCGATGACGAGGTTGTCGTCCTTGAGGTCGACCTCAAGACCGCGTTGTGGCCCGTTCTTGATCCGCAGGATTGGCATTTCGCCCCCGAAGGGCAGGAGTCTACCTCAAGCCCCCCCCGGGTTAAGCCTCAGATTTGCGCTGAGAGGGATCTCGAACCCCTGCTCAGGCCCGAGGCTAGGCCTCTGGGCCAGTCGCGCTCGCCGTGGGCTCCTCGACGCCGATCCCGTCGGCGACTGTGGGCTCCGCAACAGCGCTGACCGCAGGCGGGCTCGAGGACTCGTTGCCCCCGAGAAGAGCCGCTCCCTTGCCGCCCTCCTCGACCGAGAGGATCCGGCCGTCTTCCATAAGCACGACTCGGTCGGCGCGCTCGGTGAGGCGATCGTCGTGGGTCACGATCACGTAGGTCTGGCCGTTCTCCTCCTTGAGCTTCCAGAGGAGCTCGAGGATCTCGCTCCCCGTCGCCCGGTCGAGGTTGCCCGTCGGCTCGTCGCAGAGGAGCAGCCGAGGTTTGAGCAGGAGCGCACGCGCGATCGCGACCCGCTGCTGTTCGCCACCCGAGAGCTGACTTGGGCGGTGCTTGGCGCGATCGCCGAGGCCGACCTGCTCGAGGAGCGTGTTGGCGCGCTCGTTGAGCTCCTTCTGTTTGCTGAGGTAGGCCGGGATCGAGTAGGCCACGCTGGCCGGGAGGAGCACGTTCTCGATCGCGCTGAGGTCTGGGAACAGGTGATAGAATTGGAACACGTAGCCCACGGTCGAGTTGCGCCAGCGATCGAGCTGGGATCCCGAGATTCGACCGATGTCTTGGTCCTCGTAGAGGATCGAGCCCTCGTTGGGCCGGTCGAGCGCGCCCATGAGGTGCAGGAGCGTCGACTTCCCGGCTCCAGACTTGCCCAGGATCACGAGGGTCTCGTCGGGGTAGACGTCGAGGTCGATCGAGCGCAGCACGGGGAGCCCCTCGTTGAGGGCCTCCCAGGTGTCGAGCATGCCGGTCCAGCCCCAGGCCGCGTTGAAGAGGCGCGCGAAGATCGAGGCGTCGACTCGCTGACGCGGGTAGGTCTTGACCAAGCCGCGGACCCGGATCAGGGGGCGTTCCTCCTTAGTCATAGCGGATCGCCTTTAGTGGAGGCTTGAGGGCCGCCATGCCGCCGGGAATGATGGCTGCGCCGGACCCGATCGAGAGCGTGATCACGAAGTTCCAGAGGTTGTCCTTGAGGCTGAACTGGACCGGGATTCGGTCGAGGTGATAGACCTCTGGCGGGAAGGGGTGCCAGCCCGTGAATTGGAACTGGAAGGCTGCGAACTCGTTGATGTTGGTCGCAAACCCCCACCCCAGGAGCAGGCCGAGGCTCATCGCAACAAACGCGATCAGGAACCCCTGGCCGACGAATAACGAGAGGACTCCGAGTTTGCTGGCGCCGATCGCACGCAGTATTCCTAGCTCGCGGACCTTGCTGTGGACCGTCATGAACAGGACCAAGAAGATCGAGGCCGAGGCCGCGAGCACGATCAGGACGGTCATCATCTTGATCAGGAGTCGCTCCATGGCGACCGCCTTGAGGAGGTTCTCGTTGCGCTCCTCCCAGGTCTGAATGAAGAACCCCGTCGCTTCGTCGCGGAGCGCGATCTTGCGGAGCGAGCCGTAGCGGATCTCCTCGATCATGCGCTGCTTGGTCTGCTCAGCTTTGTTGAAGTCCTTGAGCTTGACCGACCAGCCCGTGACGCGGCCGGGGACCTTGACGAACTCCTGCATGGACGCGAGCGACATTACGATCACGCGGCGGTCGAACTCGTGTTGGCCCGAGCGGTAGACGCCCACGATCCTAAACTCGCGGTCTTGCTCGACCTCGCCTTCGTCGCTGGCCGTCGTCAGGCGGGCGTGATCGCCAATGTCGAGCTTCCAGCGCTTGAGGTAGTAGATCCCCACGACGCAGGTCGAGACCTCCGGCTCGTCAGGGTGCCCCCCCATGAGTTCGCGGTAGATCCTCTCGATGTTGGGGGTGTCCTCCATCAGCTCGCAGATCTCGTCGATCTCCGCCTTGCGCTCGGGCTTTTGGAGCCGGTAGTCGTTGAGGAGTCGGTATTTCTCGGCCTCCGAAATGAACTTGCTGCGGAGCTCGGTGACGCGCTCTTCTTGCTCGGGCACGATCCCTCGCAAGAAGACGTAGTCGACTTTTTTGAGGTGCTTGTCGATCGCGGGGTTTTCGAGGTACGGCGCCGCCGCGACCACGTTGGGGTAGGACTCGATCGTGGTCTTGATTCGCTCGTCGTCAGCCACCGAGTATGGGATCGAGCCGTAGTAGACGAGGTCTGAGAGGTTGCCGCGGAGGCGCTTGTGAAACTCCGACTGGAATCCAGACATGATCGAGGGGGCGACCACGAGGACCGCCACCGCTAGCATCAGAATGAAGACCGCGACCAGGGAGAGGAGGCGCCGCGTCAAGTAGCGCCAGGTGAGGAAGAGTTTGTACATGCGTCCTTAAAGGCTCAGGAGCGGCGGATCGTAGGGAGCCATTGCTTAAGGCGCAAGAGCGGATCCCACGCCCTCTCAGACCGCGAGCCTGGCGGGCCCATTCGAGAGAATCGGGGCTGTGAATCGGGCGCTAGTGATGCCCACCACAGGTTGCGGTACACCCCATTGCTCTCGTAGGGGAGGGGTTTACAGCTCCTGACGTATCAAAGCTCAAGAGGAGAGTCCGTCTGTCCCGCCGGGACAGGCGTCGGGCGGGGGTAAACCCCGCACCCTACGGATCGCACAGGCGCC
>JAESQQ010000100.1 GCA_016765095.1 Planctomycetota bacterium
AATTACGAAAATAGACCTGATTCATAGTTCAATAATCCGCTCTGGGCACAGAGCTCGATTAAGATGATGGTGAGGTACCCCCGCCCGGGTAGCCGAACCTCACGGTGCCTGGTTGCGGCATTGTAGGGGCGGGGTTTACCCCCGCCCGCCGTCTGTCCCGGAGGGACAGGCGGCCCATGGAACCCTCGAGCTCGCTCAGTCGAGCTCGAGCAGAGCCTCGAGTTCGCGGGCGAACCGCTCGGTCAGCGCCTTCTTTTCGGCGGGATTGGTGATCGAGAGCTCGGCCTTGGAATACTGGAATGACCTGACTTTCTTCTGCAGCCCGAGGAAGGACTTGAAGTAGTCCCCGATCGACGTTTCTTCGAGGTCGAGCGTAATCGTCCCCTTGACCGCCCCCCCCTCTGCCTGGCGCAGCTCGAGTTCGAGGGTCTCGATCTGCTCCTTGAGCACCGCAGGGGGCAAGAAGCGGAACACGGTCGCGCCCGAGTCCACGTCCCAACTTCGCTCGCTCTCGACCTCGCAGAACCGAAGCCCACGAGTCACGGCGGCGACGAGGGCCAGAAACTCCTCAGCCGGTCTGACCCGGAACTCCACCCGAGCGAAGTCTGGAATCGCGCGAGCCTCTTGCTGGTGGATCGCGAGCTGCCAACCGCCGTCGTCGCCGGTGATCCGACAATTGGTCCTCAGCGGGAGCGAGAACCGATAGACCTTGGCTGAGAGGAATCGGACGCTCCCGGCCTCGTGCCGGACGACGCTCTTATGCTCTCCCTTATCGAGCAGAACCTCACTCCGCAGGGACCCGCGGCTGCGTGTCGTCAGCTCGCCGGTCTCGGGGTCGTCCTCGGTCGAGGTCCAAATCTCGCGGAGCCCGACTTTCAAGATGACGTCGTCAGGGGTCCCGTCGTGAGGCAAGATCGTGACGTGTCCGCGGACACGATCACCCTGGGAGTAGACCGCGTCGTCGAACTCGAGCACGACCTCGGCGTCTGCGAGGAGCAGCTTCTTCTCTAGGCCTTCGGCGTCTGCGTGCATGGCTTCTCCAAGACGGCCTCCCCAAAGACGGCCTCCCCAAAGACGGGGAGGGTAGCCCACTCCCTAATCGAAGTGCGCCTCGTCGTGGCTGTGCGCGGACTCTTCCTTGACGTCTGTGATCAAGCAGTCCGTCGTGAGGAGCAGCGTCGAGACGCTCACGGCGTTCTCAAAGGCGGTCCGAGCGACCTTGGTCGGGTCGATCACGCCGGCCTCGAGGAGGTCGCAGTATTCGCCGGTCAAGGCGTTGAGCCCGTAGTTGAAGTCGTCGCTATCGAGGATCGCCTTCACGACCAACGAGGGGTTGAGGCCCGCGTTGCTCGCGATCTGGCGGACCGGAGCCTCAAGGGCGTCCCGAACCACGCTCACGCCGAGCCGCTCGTCGCCGCTGGCCTCGATCCCGTCGAGGCCGCGCGAGGCGCGCAAGAGCGCGACGCCGCCGCCGGGGACGATCCCCTCTTCGACGGCCGCGCGGGTCGCGAAGATCGCGTCTTCGATTCGAGCCTTCTTGTCCTTCATTTCGGGCTCGGTCGCGGCTCCGACGAGGATCTGGGCGACGCCGCCGGAGAGCTTGGCGATCCGGGTCTCGAGCTTCTCAGCCTCGTAGGTGTTGTCCTCGTTCTTGAGCTGAGCCTTGATCTGGTCGAGGCGGGCGTTGATCAGAGCCTTGTCCCCGTGGCCTCCGACCAACTCGGTCTCGTCCTTGCGAACGACGACTCGGTCGACCAGACCGAGATCGTCGAGGCCTGCGCCGTCGAGGGAGACGCCGGTTTCGAGGCTGATCACGCGGCCGCCGGTCAGGATCGCGAGGTCCTGAATCCGGGCCTTGCGGTCGTCGCCGAAGCCCGGCGACTTGATCGCGCAGCTCTTGAGCGTCCCGCGGATCGCGTTCACGACCATGAGCGCGAGGGACTCGCCCTCGACGTCCTCGGCCACGATCAGGAGAGGCGCGCTGGCCCCCAGGACCACTTCCAGGACGGGGATCAAGTCCTTGACCGCAGAGACCTTGCCCTCCACGAACAGGACCCGCACGTTCTCGAGGACGCAGGTCATGTTCTCTTGATCGTTGACGAAGTAGGGCGAGAGGTAGCCACGATCGATCGAGAGCCCGTCGAGGAACTCGACCTCGGTCTCGAGGGAGTTGCCTTGGTCGACGGTGATCACGCCGTCCTTGCCGACTTTCTCCATGGCCTGCGCCAGGACCTTGCCGACCTCGACGTCGTTGTTGGCAGCGATCCCGCCGACTTGGGCGATCTGGTCGTTGCTCGAGACTTCCTGGCTGGCCTCGCGCAGGGCGGCGACCACGTGGGCCTGCGCCTTCGCGACGCCACGCTTGAAGTGCACCGGCTGGACGCCAGCGCCAAGCGCAGCCAACCCGCTCTCGAAGAGCGCTTCGGCAATGACCGTCGCGGTCGTCGTTCCGTCGCCTGCGGCGTCGGAGGTCTTGCTCGCGACTTCCTTGACCATTTGGGCGCCAATGTCCTCGAGGCCGTCCTCAAAGGAGAGCTCCTTGGCGACCGTCACGCCGTCCTTGGTCACTAGCGGCGGGCCATAGCCGCGCTCGATCATGACGTTGCGACCCTTGGGCCCCAGGGTCACTTTGATCGTCTTGGCGAGGCGCTTGACGCCCCGGGAGATTGCCTCGCGGGCCTCTTGATCAAAGGCAATTTGCTTGTGAGCCATGGTGTTCCTCTCGTGCGGGGGCCTCAAGGCCCGCGCAGGCCGGAATCTACGCTGGAATGGGTCGCGAATGAAGGTTGGCGGCGGGCTAAAGGAGCAGTTCTTCAATCTCTGGGAAAGCGCTCAGAATTGCCTTTGCCATTGTTGGGTCCCAGGCTGTAACCTCTTACGACGTCAGCTCCCGGTGGCGCGCACCTGGACCCTGACCACCGCCTCAGGCGATGGAGACAGAGATGATCCGCACACACTCTTCGACTGTTCTAGTGGGTCTCTCGTTGATCCTGGCCTGTGGAATGTTCTCCGCTTGCGACAGCGGCAGCCGCTCCAACGGCACCGCGGCGGTCGGCAGCGGCGGCGGCGGCG
>JAESQQ010000959.1 GCA_016765095.1 Planctomycetota bacterium
GCCCGAGCTGGCGCGCTCGCCAGCAGTCCGCCGAGCTCCCGCTCGGCCTCGGGAGCACGGCCGACGGCCCCGAGGAGTTCGCAGGGACGCAGCGCCAGCCGCGCGGCATGCCTTCGCTGGACGACGAGGACGACTTCGCGCTGACCGACAGCTACGGGCCGGGGTCCCCAGCGATCGAGCTCCCCGAGCTGCCCAAGAGCTTCTCCCGGCGCGAAGCGCTCGAGCTCTTAGGCCAGCGGTTCGAAATCCTGGGTGCGCTCGGCGCGGGGGGAATGGGTGTCGTGCTCCACGCCCGCGACGCCTCGGGTCGGGAGCTCGCGATCAAAGTCGCCAACAGCGAGAGCGTCTCTCGGCGCTCTCTGCTCCGCTTTCAGCGTGAGGGAGAGGTCACGGCCCAGCTCCGCCACCCGGGGATCCTGCGTGTGCACGCGGCCGGCAATATCGAGGGGCTCCCCTACCTCGCCTACGAGCTCGTGTCGGACTGTCGGACCTTCGACGAGGTCGCCGAGGGGCTCGAGATTCGCGGTCAAGTCGAGCTCCTGCGCGACGTGGCGAGCGCGCTCGGTCACGCTCACGAGCGCGGAGTCGTACACCGAGACGTCAAGCCAGACAACATTCTGATCGACACCAGCGGGCGAGTTCGGGTCGCAGACTTCGGCCTGGCCTTCATGGCTGGACAAGACCGCCTGACCCAGACCGGCTCCATGGTCGGGACGCCCTACTACATGGCGCCGGAGACCTTCGCTGGCCAACACGGACTCGCTGGGCCGCCTGCAGACGTGTGGGCGCTCGGCGTCATGCTCTATCGCTGCTTGACGGGGGTCTATCCCTTCGACGGTGAATCCCTTCGCCAGCTCGAACTGCGGGTCTGTGAGGCCGATCCGACCCCGGTCCGAGAGCTCGCGCCCAAGGCCGATCGCGAGCTGGAGGCGATCTGCTTCTACGCCCTCGACGCGAACCCCGTCGAGCGCTATCCGACCGGGACTGAGTTCGCCCGTGATCTCGACGCCTGGCTGAGCGGAGGCGAAGTCAGCGCGAGTGAACACAGCGGCCTCCAGCGCGCTTGGCGTCGGCACCGGAGGAAGCTCCCGACTCTGGCTGCGCTGAGCTTCGCGTTCGTGGTCCTGTTGGGGGGGATCCGGGCTGCGACGCGCTCCGAGACGATCGCTCTGGACACCGCCCCGCCGCAAGTCGTGCTCGAATCCCTCCCCCAGAGCACCTTCGAGGCGGTGGTGGTCGTCAAAGGGCGCGTCGAGGACGCGTCGGCCTGGGTCGAGATCGAGCTCGGGCGGTCGAAGAAGAAAGTCCTCTCAGGCAAGACCTTCGAGATCGAAGTTCGCCTGCGAGGTGGCAAGAACGAGCTCGAGCTGAGCGCTCGTGACGAGCTGGGGAACGTGGCCTCGCCTCTCGTCCTCCACGTCGAGCGGGTCAAGGTTCCGGCCTGGTATCGAGGCTTCGAGCCTGAGCGTCGCGCGCCGCTTCCCCTCCCGCCCGGGGTCGAGATCGCCGCGACGAAGGGGGACTATCGCTTTCTCCCAGACGGCTCGCTCCTGACCTACGTGCCGCCGGCGACGTTTCGAATGGGCGCAGATCCGGGCGACTTCGTCGAGCACCGGCCCGACGAAGGGCCGGCGCACCTCGTCACGATCAGCCGAGGGTTCTTCCTCGGAAAGCTGGAGGTCAGTCGCAAGCAGTACTTCTTCTTCTGCGAGCAGCAGCAGCATAAGAAGCCGCCGACCTTTCCCTTGGAGCGGGAGAACGCCCAGCGCCACCCGATCACCCAGGTCACCTACGACGACGCTCTGGCCTACTGCGCCTGGGCTGGACTCCGCCTCCCGACCGAGGCCGAGTGGGAGTGGGCCGCGCGGGGATCCAGCGGGCGGGTCTACCCCTGGGGCGACGATCCGCCAGACGGGAGCGGGCAGTGCAATCGCGGGACGGGCGACCCCTACGAGAGCACGAGCCCCTGCGGCTCCTTCCCGCGAGCGGTGAGTCCCTTCGGGAACCTGGACATGGCGGGGAACGTGTGGGAGTTCGCGAGCGATCGCTACGGGCTCTACTCGCCGGAGCCGGTCACCGACCCTCAGGGGGCGAAGAGCGACCCGCACGCGATTCAGCGCGGGGGGGGCTGGAACTCCCACGCCCTCAGCCTGCGGGCCACGAACCGGGTTCACGTGAACAGCTTCTACACAAACACCTCCGCCGGCTTTCGCGTGGCGCTGAGCTACCCCGTGCCGCCTTCGCGTTGAGGGCGTCGCTTCAAGCTGTCTCGACCGGCGAGGGTGGCGTCGGCGACGTGAATGTCCTGCGCATAAGGTCAGCGTTGAGTTTGAGACCGACGTCCTTGAGCGTCGAGTTGGCCTGCTCTCAGGAAGTCAGCCCAAGCTCGTGGTGTATCTTGGCCACTGGCCTGGTTCCTCTCTGAGGTGAGTTCATGCGGATCGGAGACTACGAGATCGCTCAAGAGCTCGGTCGCGGTGGCATGGGGGTGGTCTACGTCGCCCAAGACTTGAAGCTTCGCCGGCAGGTTGCGATCAAGCTTCTAATAGGCAACGGAGCGACGGCTCGCTCGCGCTTTCAGGAAGAAGCCCTCCTCGTGGCTCGCCTTCGGCACCCGAACGTGGTCGCGATCCACGACGTCGGAGAGCACGAGGGTCGCCCCTACTACGTGATGGACTTGATCGAAGGAGAGTCCCTCGAAGCTCGGCTCGAGCGCGGTCCCCTCCCGATCGAGGAAGCTGCCCGAATGGGCAAGCAGCTCGCTCATGCTCTCGCGCACGCTCACGCGGAGGGAGTCATCCACCGAGACATCAAGCCCGGAAACGTCCTCCTGGCGCGGGACGGGCGCGTGCTCCTGACTGACTTTGGCCTGGCCCGCGACCTGAGCGCTGAGCGTGAACGCCTCACGCTTTCGGGCATGATCGTCGGGACCCCGGCCTACATGCCTCCCGAGCAGACAAGGCCCAAGCGAGCGGGGCGTGAGGACGTGGACGAGCGGAGCGACGTCTACTCGCTTGGCGCCACGCTCTATCACAGCCTCGCCGCAGCTCCTCCGTTCCACGCGGAATCCCTCATGGCCCTGATCGCGCAGATCTCGACCGAGCCCCCCCAGGCGTTGAGCACGCACGGGATCGACATTCCCAGGGACTTCGAAGCCATCGTCCTGTGCTGCCTAGAGAAGGCGCCAGAAGACCGCTACCCCAGCGCGAGAGATCTAGCCTCAGACCTAGCCCGGTTCCAGGCCGGCGAGCCCGTGAGCGCCCGTCGCACGCTCCTTGCGTCTCGGTTGCGAAGAGCCTTCTGGGGGCTGAACTTGGGTCTCAAGGGAGCCCTCGCCTTGATCATGACTCTCGGTCTGTTGGGAGCAAGCTTGGCCTATGGCTACACCAGTTGGCAGAGCCATCGCGCCGAGTCGATTGCGCAGGTGAATCTGCAGCTCAAGTGGTCCCAAGACCAGCTGAAGCGAAGCGTCTACGGCCTCAACCCCGACTACCCTCTGGAGGCCGAACCGACGGAGATCGCCCGCCGCCGGGAGTTACTCAGAGGGGAGGCGGCGATCCTAGGAGACGATTCCAGCCTGACGCAGGCCCTGGCAGAGCTCGACGCTCTCGACCGCCTTCTCGCACTTGAGAGGGGAGAGAAGATTCCCCTCTGGGACGGGATAGCCACGTCCAGTCACATCGCCGTTGACGCATGTTTGAGAGCCCGGTGGGGCGACTATGAAGACGCGTTGGCAGCCCTCGAGCAAGCGGGGCTGAATCACCCTCAAGAGCGCGCCGGCTTGGTGCGCGTTCGCCTCGCTCTGTTGGCGGAGAAAGACGTGTGGGAGTTCTATCGAGAGCTGACTAAGACGTCGCCCGAAGACGCGTTCCTGCGCGCTCTGGTTAAGCGCAGTCTCACAGGAGCGTATCTAGAGCTGTTCCTGAGCCTACCCAGCCTCGAGAGTGACGAACTCTTCCGGCGGCGAGTCGCTGACCTCGAGCGAGCCCAAGAGCAGTTCCAATCGGACCTCGAGACGGTCCGCGCAGCCAAAGCGTCTGGACTCTTCGCGCTCTCCGAAGCGCGCGTCTTGAAGCTGTTGGGAGGGAGGGACGCTGCGGCGAGGGTCAGACTCGCGCGCCTCGATCGGTTCGTCTGCCGGGCTCCCGGAGTCGCCGGTTTCTACAACTGGGACCCGCTCGGCGGAGTCGACGGGGCCCTGTTCGGGGGCGGACTGGGGACCGGGCAGATCCTCGAAAGCGGGCGTCGGCTCCCGGAGCGATCACCGTACCTGGCCTTCCTCTACAACCACACTCGAGCCGCCGTCTCACGCCGCCCCGAGTGGAACGCCGTTATTTTTCTCTCCGCTTTCTCCCCCAGTCGCCGGGGCGCCTCAGAGTCCGAGCCCGATCGCAAACTCAAAGCTGCAATCGCCCTCCACAACGAAGCCTGGCGGCAGAAAGGCTCAGATTCGTGGACCGGCGCCTGGGTCCCCGGAGTGTGCCTGACCTCTTTCGCCGAAGACAGGGGACCAGCGCTCTCCACTGCACGCGTCGTGTTCCCGACCTGCGTGCTCCTCAAGGTTCTCCAGCAACTCAGCTTGCCGAACCCGAGCCGCGAGAGGCTGTTCGCGCTCCTCGACTTGGAAGAGGGGGGCTGTGGCGCCTTGCCCAAAGCGCTCCGCCTGGATCTCCGCACCCACCTGCTCCGAACGACTCCCTCTGCTGAGTTCGACTCGCTCCCCCAGCAGTTGGAGCCTTTCAGGCGAATCGGAAGGCAGCTTTCCGAGCGCTGGCGGCTGACACATGCGGAGTTTCTCGCGGCGCGCCACCGGGGCGAAACCTTGACCGGTTGGACGCGCTTGGAGGAGGAGACGATTCGCGCCGCCTCCGAGGCTGAGGCTCCCTCGCGCTACCAGGCGCTAGCGGTGCGGCTCCAGGCTCGGCCGGGAGTCCCGCGAGCGCAACGGCTAGCGCTGGTCAAGCGGGCCTTGACCTGGAGCACTCCCCGCGAGGGGAGCAAGGCCCGAGACTCACTTTCCCTGCTCGCCGAAGAGCTGAAGCACTGAGAGCTTTCGACAGCCTAAACGGCTCCACCGAGCCGCAGACCCTCGATAGAGTGGGCGCCATGTTCGTTCGCGCAGGCTTCATGCTCTTGGCCGTGGCTCTCTTGACTGGCTGCCCCCCAGCAAAGCCGCAGAGGCCCCCGCCGCCCAAGCCTCTCAGCAAGAAGGAGTTCGTAGAGGTGCGGGCGGCGTGCTCCATGTGCCACCTCTTTCCGCCGGCGGATGCTCTGCCCAAGGCGCGCTGGAAAGTGCTGATCCCGACCATGGCCGACATGCCGGGGCCCAAGAAGCCGACGGCGCCTGAGCTCGAGTTGGCCCAGCGCTACTACGCGCTCGAGGCTCCCGTGGCGTTGAGGCGACTCAAGCCGGCCAAAGGGACCGGGCCTCGGACATTCACCTCGGAGTCCTTCCTCCCCCAGGGCAAGGAGTTCCTGACCTCACGGGCCCCGGCGGTCTCCAACGTTCGCTTCGTGTCCTTGAGCGACCCCAAGCGAAAGGACCTCCTGATCTGCGAGCTTCGGAGTCGCTCGCTGTTCTTGCTTCCGGCTTGGGCCAAGGGCAAGTCGCGCCAGATTCGCGGGATCGCTCGGGGCCTGGGATACCCCGCGCACGTCGAAATGAGCGACCTCAACGGGGACGGTCGGCCGGACTTCGTGATCGCGGGGCTGGGGGGGCTCAACCCGACCAACGACCCCCAGGGCGGCGTCGAGCTCTTGATCCAGAACGAGAAGCACCGCTTCGAGCGCCACTCGGTGGCCGCCAAGATCGGACGCGCGGCCGACGCCCGGCCGTTCGACTTTGACGGCGACGGAGACATGGATCTCGTCGTGGCGGCCTTCGGGTGGCGCGGACCTGGACAGCTGCTCCTCCTCGAGCGGACGGGCGGCTCGGCCACAGCACCTCAGTTCACCAAGCGGGTCCTCGACGAGCGGGACGGATTCGTGAGTGTTCACGTCACGGATCTCGACGGCGACGGCGACCTCGACTTGGTCGCGCTCTTGGCTCAGCAACACGAGCAAGTCGTGTGGTTCGAGCAAGACGCTGAACACCGCTTCACGCCGCAGATCATTCACCTGGCGCCTCACCCGGCCTGGGGTAGCTCCGGTCTCGAACTCGTCGACTTAGACGGCGACGGCGATACGGACATTCTCGTGGCCAACGGCGACACCCTCGACGACCAGCTCCTCAAGCCCTATCACGGCGTCAGCTGGCTCCGGCGGGACGGTAACGAGAGCGACGGCTCCCCGAAGTTCACCTACGAGCGAATCGGGCAGCTCTACGGCTGCGAGGCGGCGACCGCCGGCGACCTAGACGGCGACGGTGACCTCGACGTGGCGGCAGCCTCGTTTGTGCCCCAGCTCTCCCCGGCGACCTGGGCCGGCCTCGACTCGGTGGTCTGGTTCGAGCGCACGAAGAGCGGTTGGACCAAGCACCGGATCGAGACGGGCCGCTGCATTCACCCCTCGCTCGCGCTCGGTGACTACGACGCCGACGGCGACCTCGACTTGGCCGTAGCGAACTACGTCTGGATCGGGGACGGAGACGTCCCGACGACCCAGGCCGATTTTGTGACGCTGTTCACCGCGCAGAAGTAAGGCGAGGCCTCTCGAGCTAAAGGGGGCGTCGTCTGTCCCTCCGGGACAGGCGTCGGGCGGGGGTGCAGCGCCTGACGTAACAAAGCTCAAGAGGAGAGTCCGTCTGTCTCGCCGGGACAGGCGTCGGGCGGGGGTAAACCCCGCACCCTACGGATCGCACAGGC
>JAESQQ010000101.1 GCA_016765095.1 Planctomycetota bacterium
ACAGCCCGTCCCGAAACAGGCTGAATTGGGCTCTCCACATCCAACCCCGCTACAGTTCGTCTCGGAAGTCCTGGCAAGGCGCGCCGAGGTCCAGCAATCTGGCTGGATTGTGACCGAGGCAGCAACGCAGCCAGGGCTTTCGAGACGAGCTGTAGCTAGTCCCCTTGGCTCTCGTCGAGGTATTCAAGCGACACCCCCCTGGCTAGATACCGCTTGGCCTGCGTTATGAACCGAGTCGGCGGGGCGGCAAAGAGGGCCTCCCGTGCCTTCCCGGGGTCTCCTTTGGACTGAAAACTCTCGGCGATGTTCTTCGAGTCGAGGGGGTCGAGGATCGGGCAGACCGCTAGGAAGGTCTGCCACAGGTCTCTGGCGGCGAAGGGCTCCTGTTGGAGGAGATACCAATAGATTTCGGCCTCGTAGCGGGAGGCTCTGGGGTCGGGACGGTAGTTCGCCTCCGCCAACCTCTGCCAGCGCTCCCGGGCAGGGACCCCCGACAGGGCGCTGTCGATCAGGTCCCAGTCGCCAAGCGGAACGACTCGGGCGAGCAGGTCCGCATGCTGGGCAGTCCAGCCCCCTTCCGTCGCGCTCTCGAGGTCGTAAACCGCCTCCTCAATGGCTTCGCGGGGGCTCAATGGCGCCTCCTCCGGATCGCTCTTGGGGAGCGTCTTGACTGGGTTCAGCTCGAGCCGGATCGCGAGTTCGAGGTCACGCCAAGCGGGATCGAGTCGCCGCTCGCGGAAGAAGGCGTTCGCTGCGCGTGCGTCCTTGCGCAAGGCCGACTTGAAGTCCTCCGACGCCCGGGATTCTTCGAACAGAGCGAGCGCCAAAGCCGCAGCCTCTCTCGGATCCTCCTCCCCGATCTGCTCGATCAGGAGCCGGCGCTCCGAGCGCGTGAGACCGTCCCTGGCGAACACCTCGGAGATCCGCTCGGGGGCTCGGGCGGCGAGCATTCGCTGGAGCGTCTCGTCGTCGGGGTGGGAGCGGAGCAGGCTCTCGATTAACTCGGGGTCCTGGTCTTTGGTGTCTTGTTCCTGGAGGACGTCGAGCAGTCTTTGGAGGGACTTCTTGGTTGGGGCCTGTTCGTAGCCAGTTCTTCGAATCGCGACGGACTCTTCGAGCGGGAACTCCGGATCGGGCCAGTCCTTCCAGAGCTCGTGGCCTGGGAGGCGGAGGCTCGAGGCTAGGATCAGGTGGCGCTTGCTGGCGTCGGTCAGGCCGTCCAAGACCCCCCGCTCGAGGGTCTTCGAGATCGCCCACGTCCGCTCGTTGGACGGGCCGAGCGGGATCCTGAACAAGGCGCTGAGCAGGTCCTCGACGCCCGAGCCCTGGGACTCGGCGAGTCGCTGCAGGCTCTGACTCCAGCGAGAGCCCCTGACTAGGGACGTCGCGGTGCGAGCGGGCTCGGCTTGGCGCGTCGTCAGCGTCGGATAAGGCCGGCGCGTGGGAGAAGTCGCGTTGACTGCGGACTCGTGGTGGGTCGCGACGGTCGGGGAGGCCTCGCCGAGGGGGCTCGGAGGAGCAGAACGCGCCCTGGCCTCTGCGTTGGCCACTCGAGTCGGGCGCGGAGCAGGCTCGCCCTGGGAGGCCGTGAGGCCAAAGCCCAATCCGAGCGCCGCGATCGAGACTCCCGTCCAAGCCAAGTGCCCTCGCGACTTCGAGCTACTCATCGTCGTCCTCTTCAACGCCGGGCTCGAGGTCCTCGAGTGAGAAGCCGCCGGCGAGGTGTTCCCTTGCCGTCTGGAAGAAGGGCGTTCGGGGTGCGTGCTCAAGGACCTCCATTGCAGCCTTGGCGTCTCCCTTGGCTTGGAAACTGCGGGCCAGGATCAGCGCCCCTTCCTGCTCGAGCAGAGGGCAGACCTGAAAGAATCGTCCCAAGAGTTTGCGCGCGGCGAAGGGATCCTCCTGGAGGTGCACTCCGTAGCGTTCGGCCTCGAACGCAGGCTCGCCGAACGAGGGATTGGCGGTCCAGTTTTTCTGGCTCAGGACCGGCCAGCGTTCCCGCCTGGGCGCGGAGTCGAGGGCGCTTCGGACTTGATCCGAGGTCCCTCCAGCCACGATCCGCGCGAGCGCCTCGCTCTGGGCGGGGCTCCAGAACGGCTCGGAGTCCAGAATCCTCAGCGCCAAGACCAAGTTCCCCAGCGAGAGCTTCCGCCAGTTGGCCGTGAAGAACGCCACCTGGGCGAACTGCGGTTGTTCATAGATCAACTCGAGGCGGGCCAGGAGTTCGAGGTCTCGCCAGGTGGGATCACCCCTGCGCTGGTCGAGGAAGGCTTGGGTCACGGTGGCGTCGAACTCGAACGCTGTGATGAGGTCCCAATGGTGGAGCGACTCTTCGAGGATGAGGAGCGCTTGGGCCGCCGCCTGGGAGTCGTCGTCGGGGACGACCCCGAGCAGACTTCGTCTCTCGGAGAGCGAGAGTCCGCCCTGGGCGAAGACCTCCGCGGCCCGGCCTGGGGCGGCAGAGACGAGCATCTCCTGGAGCGTCGTGCTCTTCGGATCGGATCGAAGCAGGCGCTCGATCAGCTCGCCGTCGAGCGCGTCTGAGTTCTGGTGGGCAAGGACCTTGACGATCCCCTCAGGCCAAGCTCGAGCAAGCCTGTCGATCGACGCGCGGTCCAGAGTTGGGAAGAGGCCGTGTCGGATCAGGAGGTCGATCGTCCCCTTCGGGTAGACCCGGATCAGGTGCTTCAAGAGCCCGCTGTCGACTGCCTTGAGTTGGTCGAGGAGGGAGTCAATCTCGTCGGGATGGGAGCGAAGGAGCTGCTCGAGCACGTCACTGTCCAGCGAGAAGCGGCCTCCCTGGGCGAGTTGCTTGAGCACCTCGAGGTTCTCGTCGCTGGGGGAGCGGAGGTAGGCCAGGCGGCTGAACGCGACGAACTCCTTGCTCGGGTTGTCCGGCAAGATGCGCTTCCGGAGCTCCAGCTCTGGCCGATAGGCCGCTAGCGTGAGGATCACTCGCTCCTTGTCCGGTTCGCTCATGTAGTGAAACAGCTCGAAGAGCGTCGACTCAATGACCTCGTCTCGATCTGCGTGCGGATCCAGCGCGATTCGGAGCAGGGCCTGAACCAAGGCGACGGAGTCCGGATCCAGGAGGGCCGCGACCTCGGGGGAGAGAGGGGGGCAGGGGTCGTCGGCGAGGCACGTCGGGGTCGAGGCCAAGGCCGGCTCCGGCTGCTCGATTCGCAGGCCTCCCTGGGTTCTCCCCAGGCCCTCGTTCGCAGGGACCCGAGCTTGCGCCGCACTCTCTGTGCACGCCCTGGCGAGCGAGGCGTGGGACCGGCGAGCGAGAGGAGGCGGGGGGGCGACCACGCCCGCGGCCCGGGTTGGGGAAAAACGCAGCCCGCTTCCTTGAGCGCTGGGAGGCACGGAGATCTCCTCGGGTGAGACGTGGTCTGCGAGCCCCGAGCCCAGCCCGGCCATGAGGAGTGAGGCGCTCGCCCAAGTCATGTGAACGCGATGTCTCAAGTGCCTGCCTCCCCAGAGAAATGGGCGTCAGGGCTCACTACGCGCGAAACGCGGATCAGTTCAGCCAACTCCTACTCTTCCTCCTCGTCGTCGACGTCGAGCTCTTCGAGGGAGAGGCCGTCGGCGAGGTGGCGCTTTGCCTTTTTAATGAAGGTCGTCATGCGCGATCGCCCGAGGACTTCCTTGGCGGTTTCAGCGTCCCCTTTGGACTGAAAGCTCTGCGCGATCATGAGCGCGTCTTGCGGTTCGAGGACGGGGTAGACCTGGAAGAAAGTCTGCAACATGCCGCGGGCCGCGAAGGGCTCGTCGTCGAGGAACTCGGCGTAGCGCTCGGCTTCCAGGTTCGAGTCGTCGCCCGGTTCGATCTTGTAGTTCGTACCGACGAGGACTTTCCACCGCTCGCGGGTCGGCGCCAGCTCGAGGACTCGCCCGACCAATTCGGCGTTGCCTGTCGCTACGATCCGCGTCAGGGCCTTGCTTTGGAACGGGGTCCAGCTCTCGCTGTAATCGAGGGAGATCTCGAGGGCGTCGACCAAGTTCTCGGGTGAGAGCTGCTCCCAGGACGTAGCGAAGATCCGAGCGCTGTCGCGGGTCTCGTCGGAGCCATAGCTCATTTGGAGGCGAGCCATGGTCGCTAGCTCTCGCCAAATGGGGTCTCCTTCTCGCTGCTGGAGGAAGGCCTCGACCGCCCTGGGGTCGTATTCCATGGCCGTGACTAGGTCGTCGACGCTTCGCTCCTCGGCGAAGAGCTCGAGCGAGAGCGCCGCCGCCTTGACGACGTCTTCTCTCGCGACGACGCCGACGAGGAGTCGGCGCTCGTATTCGGAGAGTCCGTTCCTGCCAAACACCTCGGCTGCCCGCTCGGGCGAGCTCTGGGCGAACAGAGATTGGAGGATTCTGTTGTCTGGGTGGGAGCGGAGGAGCCGCTCGACGAGTCGGCTGTCGAGCTCCTTAGCTGACTGGTAGTTGAGGAGCCCAAGCAAGCTCTCGAGGTTCTCGTCGGTGGGTGCCCGGTCGTAGGCCGAAGATCGGATCGCCACGAGCTCGTCGCTCACGGTCCCGCCGACGTGGGACTGCCAGAGGTCCTGACGGGGAGCGTAGGCCGTCAGCGCAAGGATAAGTTGGTACTTCTGGGGATCCGTCAGGCCGTTCATGATGCTCGAGACCGCCTCCGTGACGTATTCCTGTTGCTCGTAGTCCTCTTCGCGGCGAAGGCGGAACAGGCTGCGAATCAGGGCCTCGGCGTCTGGGTCCAGCGTGATCGCGACGGGCGCGGGTGCGACGGGCCGAGGGCCCTTGAGTTGATTTGGAGCTGCGCTGGGAGCGACCGCGGGACCGGCTGCGAGGTTGCCGGCTGCGAGGTCGACCCGAGCAGGCGCGCTCCGCCGCTCAGACGCCGCCAGAACAGGGGCGAGCGTCGCTTGGGTCCCAGAGTTCGGTGGGGCCGCGAGGGCGGGGGGTGTCCTTGGGGTCGCGTTGGCTCGCGGCGAAAGGAATCTCACCGCAGGCCGCTCGGCGGGCCCGTTTCGCGACTCCTCGACACCGGTCAGCCCATAGGTCAGCCCGACCATGGCCAAGCAGATACAGCCCCAGGACAAGTGAACTTGCTGCTTCTTCATTTCGCGCCCCCTGAGTTCGACGCCAGACGAAGCAACCCGGAGGGGGCTAGAGCCCTCCGCCTCGCCAACCGGGCGAAGCCCGGAATCTTCGGGTGCGAAGCAACCCGGAGGGGGAGTTCCGCAGCGAGGAACGAGCGAAGGAATGGGGGAAACCTGTCCCCCCTAATAAAGATGGACAAGTGAACTTGCTGCTTCTTCATTTCGCGCCCCCCTGAGTTCGACGCCAGAGCCCACCGGCCCTCACGACGAGCCCCACACTAATACGCGCCTGTGGGCGAGATGGTTCGGTTGGGAGTAGCCGAATGGCTCCACCCCTGGACCAGAACTGGGATGAAAAGGAAATGCAAACACTCTTGTCTTTCATAAACCCTTTGGTTGCATAGTGGCCCGGGCGGTGCATCGTGTCGCGCGGAAGGACGAAGGAAGTTGGCCCGCTCTACCTACACGATCCTGGGCGTCCTCGCGCTCCTGCTCCTCGCCGGCTCCGTCGACGCGCGCGAGTTGACCCAAGGTGAGCGGGCTTATGCGCGGACCCTCGGCAAGCTCCTTAAGCTCCGGCCGACCGCCCCCAAGGCCTTGAGCTCCCGCAGCGGCTCGAGGGGCGTCAAGGTCGCGTTCCTGGGGCTGAGCGTCTCGCGACTCCACTTCTCCTCGGCCAAGGCCGCCCGCAAGTTCGCGATCAAGCGGAGCAAGGGCAAGAACCCTCGCCAGCGGATCTCGCTGCGCAAGCAAGAAGTCCTCGTCCTCCGTGGGGCGCGGCTCTCCAATCGAGCCTTCGCTCGGAGGGCGATCGCCGCAGCTTGGGACGCGAGCGTCAGCTCGCCAAGCGTCGTCCAGGCGGCGCGAGGGCTGCTCGCTCCTCTCGGAGGCAAGCTCGTCGGGAAGAAGGAGCCGACCCTCTCGAGCAAGCCGACCCTGGCTCCCCTTCCCCCCCACCCACGGCTCAAGAAGGCCCCCCCTTCCACGCTCAACCTGCGCAGGGGCCCGCAGTTTAAAACCGATCTCCTTGGCTCTCCGAACCGTGCTCCCGTCGTTGCGAGAGGGCGGCTCGCGAACGCGGACGGGCTGGATCTCAGGGGGAGCTGGGAGACACTCGGCAGGGGCCGAATCCGGTTCCACTTCACCGGCAAAACCAAGGTCTCGAATCAATACGAGGTCGTGTTCTTGGACTTCGATCGCCCCACGCCCCCTCTCGTTGGCACCCTGAGCGGAAAGCGGCTGACCCTTCGACGGGCTTCGGGCGGGGGCGCCACGGTGACTTTCATTTGGAGCCCGAGCAAGGCGGGAGGACGCTTCGTTCGCGTCGGGAGCCCGCGCGGTCTCCTCCCGAGCAACACCGGCGCCTTCTGGAGGAGCGGTCGCCAGACGACGAAGTCGCCGGCCGCCAAAGGCTAGTGGTCCGTCAGGGATCGATTTCCAGAGCTGCTTGTCCTCGCCGCCGCTCGTCGGTCACTTACGCCCGTTAGGCGCTACTTCGCCTTCTCGCGCTCGGCTGCGGCCCAGCGCAAGTAGGCCTCGACGAACCCGTGCAAATCACCGTCGAGGATGTGCTGAATGTTCGCGTCTTCGTGGCCGGTTCGTGTGTCCTTGGCGAGCTGGAAGGGCTGGAGGGTGTAGGTTCGGATTCGGTCCGACGCTCCAAAGCCCATGTTCGACTTGTTGGCGTAGCCGAGGGAAGCGGCCACCGCGCGCTTCTCGAGCTCTTGCTGGTAGAGCCGATTCTTGAGCATTTGCATCGCGGTCCGGCGATTCGCGAACTGGTGCCGCTCGTTCTGGCACTGCACGACGATCCCGCTCGGGAGGTGGGTGATCCGAACCGCGCTCGAGGTCTTGTTGACGTGCTGGCCACCAGCGCCGCCGGCTCGATAGAAGTCGGTCTTGAGGTCGGAGTCCTTGATCTCGACCTCGATCGAGTCGTCGAACTCAGGTGTGATATCGACGGCGCAAAACGCGGTCTGGCGGCGGTTCTGGGCGTCGAAGGGGCTGACCCGAACCAGGCGGTGCGTGCCACGCTCCGACTTGAGCCAGCCGAACGCCCCTCGACCTTTGACGTGGAGGGTCGCGCTCCGGATCCCAGCGGTGGGCTCCTTGTCGAGTTCGAGGATCTCGACTTCGAACTCGCAGCGCTCGGCGTAGCGGGTGAGCATTCGCATGACCATTTCGGTCCAGTCGCAGGCGTCGATCCCGCCAGCCCCCGCTTGGAGCGCCAGGTATGCGGAGAGCGCGTCGTGCTCGCCGGTGAAGTAAGCCCGTAGGCGGAGTCCCGAAATCGCCTCTTCCGCGAGGGCCAACTCTCGGTTGAGGTCCGCGAGTTCGTCTGGGGCTTCGGCGAGTTCGTCGAGGACCTCTAGGTCGTCGATCTTCCCCGCGACAGAGGTGAAGGCGTCCGTCTCGGCCTTGACGCTCTTGAGGTCTGCGACGACGAGTTGGGCAGCCTCCTGGTTGTCCCAGAAGCCCAAGGCGCCCATTTTAGCTTCCAACTTCTTTCGCTCCGCGAGGAGGTCGTCCACGCTCAGAGCCGCGTACAGCTCTCGATACGTGTCCAACAACTCTGCGATTCGACTGGCGTGCTCGCCCACTCTGCCTCCGGGGGCGCATTGAACCACGCGACTCCCCCCCAGGCGAGTCCAGCGGTTCAAGCCCGCGCTTGAACCGTGCGCTGAACGCACACGACTGCACCTGTGATCACCTACTCCTCTTCGTCGTCGTCGGCCTCGAGTTCGTCGAGGGAAAAGCCTCGGGCGAGGTGGCGCTTCGCCTTCTGAATGAAGGTCGTCACGCGCGCACGCTCGAGGACTTCCCTGGCGGCCCCGGCGTCGCCCTTGGACTGAAAGCTCTGCGCGATCCAGAGCGCGTCTTGCGGTTCGAGGACGGGGTAGATCTGGAAGAAGCTCGGCAACATTCCGCGGGCCGCGAAGGGTTCGCGGGAGATGAACCTGAGGTAGCGTTGTGCCTCGGGGTTCGAGTCGTCCGATTCGATCTTGTAGTTCGTGCCCGCGAGGACTCTCCACCGCTCGCGGGTCGGCGCCAGCTGAAGGGCTCGCTCGACCAACTCGGCGTCGCCGCTCTCCACGATCCGCGTCAGGGCCTTGCCTTGGAACGGCGTCCAGGTATTGCCGTACCCGGTCGAGATGTCGAGGGCCTCGACCAAGCTCTCCGGTGAGAGCAGCTCCCAAGACCTAGCGAAGACGCGAGCGCTCTCGCGCGTCTCGTCCGAACCGTAGCTGATTCGGAGGCGGGCCAAGGTCGCCAGCTCCCGCCAAGTGGGGTCTCCCTTTCGCTGCCGGAGGAAAGCCTCGACCGCCTTCGGGTCGTGTTTCATGGCCGTGATCAAGTCGTCGACGTTTCGCTCCTCGGCGAAGAGCTCCAGCGCGAGCGCTGCTGCCTTGACGACGTCCTCCCTAGCGACCAGGCCGACGACGAGCCGACGCTCAGACTCGGAGAGCCCGTCTCGGCCGAACACCTCAGCCGCGCGCTCGGGCGCGCTCCTCACGAAGAGTCGCTGGAGAGTGTCGTTGTCTGGGTGAGACCGAAGGAGGCGCTCGATCAGCCGGGGGTCCAGCTGATCGGCCGACCGACTTTTGAGGAGTCCGAGCAACCGCTCGAGGTTTTCCGAGGTGGGCGCGCGGTCGTAGATCGAAGTTCGGATCGCGACGAACTCGTTCCTGGCGGTCCCGTCTCCGTCGTGTTCGCAGGTGTCTTGGCCGGGAACGTAGGCCGTCAGCGCGAGGATCAGTCGGCGCGCGTCGCGGCTGGGCAGGCTGTGCGCGATTTCGAGGACGATCTCTGCGACGAAATCCCTTGGGTCGGGGGCCCTGTCGAGGCGGAGACGGACGCGGAACAAGGCGCGAACTAGGGCCTCAGCCTCTGGATGCAGCGCGATCGCGAATTGAGCGTCGGGGACGAGCCCAGGGCCTTCGACTCGAAATGGAGCTGGGGTGGGATCGCCCGCGACAGCGAGGTTGGCCTGGGCAGGCGGGCTCCGCCGTCCGGACGCCAGAGAGGGGGAGAGCGTCGCTTGGGTCGCAGAGCTCGGAGGAGCCACGAGGGCTGCGCCTGGGGAAGCGAAGGGCGTCTTCGGGGCTGCGCTGGCCTGAAGAGGGACGAATCTCACCGCAGGCCGCCTCGCGGACTGATCTTTGTCCCGCGAGCCCTCGGCGGCGGTCAGCCCATGGGTCAGTCCGACCATGGCCAGGCAGATTGAACCCCAGGCCAGGTGAATTTGCTGCTTCCTCATGCTTGCGCCCCTTGGGTTCGACGCTGGGAGCGCGCGACCCTCACGTCGACCCCCTTCATACGCGCGCCCGGCGAGATCGTTCGACTGGGAATGGCCAACCCCGCGCCTTCGCCTTCTCGCGCTCGGCTGCGGCCCAGCGCAAGTAGGGCTCGACGAACCCGCGCAAGTCAACGGAACCGTGCGCCGAACGCACACGACTGAACCCTCCCCGATCGAGGCACGTTTCCTATCTGTCTGGAGGATTCGTGCCCACTGCCCGCAAGCTTCGTGTTGGCGTCGCCCTGCTCAATCTAGTGGCGCTCGTGGCCATTGGAGTCGCCAGTTGGACCCTCGTGCGGGGCCCGAGCCTAGGCCCCGACCCCCTCGAGGGCTTCTCCGCCGAGCGTTACTCCCTCAACGACGTGCAACCCAAGCAACGGGATCTGAGCGTGATCGGAGCCGCCCTTGACCGTCCCCTTCCCAAGCGAGCAGAGCCCGCTGCGGTCGAGGTGGCGCCGACTGAGACCTTGCCGCCCCCGCCAGTCTTGCTCTTGGTCGCGGTTCTTCCTGACGAGGAGGACGGCTCTCGCAGCCTCGCGATCGTGCGCCGCCCCGACGGCACGGAGCAGCTCCTCCTGATCGGCGACCAGATCGGGGCCGAACCGAACGTGTGGCGCGTGGCGGCCATGAAAGTCACTCCCCTTGGAGATCACGACCTCGGGGTCCTGACTCTGGAAGGAGAGAGCCGACTTCAGGCTTACGAAGCGGTCTTCCACTCTTCCTAAACCGCGTTGGGTTTGCGGGGGTAGGGGCGGGGTTTACCCCCGCCCAGCCCCCAGACCTTGCCGCTCGGCCTCTCTGGAGCCTCCCGCGCACTTAACCGTCGCTACCTGAGGTAGCTGTAAACCCCGCCCCTACAAAATGCCGAACAAACACGCGCGTTTTAAACCCGACGCAGTTTAGTTTACGGAGCGAGCCTCGTAGAAGCGCTTCATGAGCTCTTCCAAGACGGCTGCGCTGAGGTTCGTGTAGCGAACTGGCTCCGACCGCTGGCCGAGGTATCCCTCCTTGAGCATTCGCAGGTAGTCCCCGCGATAGCGGCCACCGTCCATGTGGATCAAGAAGTAGACCGCAGCGCCGGCGCCGCGATAGTTGCGAATGTCGAGGTTCTGACCCCAAGCCCCTTGGTCGTGGAACTCGGTGATCGAGGAGAACGTGTGCTCCTTTCCGCCCGGGAGGAGGCGGACATAGCTGGCGAGGTCTTGGTTGTCGAGGAGCCCACCGAGTCGGAGTTGGCCCTCGCTCTCGGCGACGCCCTCGAGATAGACGGCTGAGCCCTCCGCTAACCATGCTGAGGTTCGACCTCCGCGGAGGGTCTCGCCGAGGATCTGGTGCGTGATCTCGTGCTGGAGCGTGGTCACGTTCGGGCCCGAGTCGTAGAAGAACGAGGCGTGCTTGGCGGGGGAGTAGAACCCCGCCGAGCCAGGGACGGGGTCGCTGTACTGGACATACTGCTGGCGGCTTCGATAGAAGTTCACCACGAAGGGCTTCCGCTGCGCGGCTGAGACACCAAACACCAGGCCCGCGCCGCCCTTGTGCGCAAAGAACAAGTCGTAGTGTCGGAACAGGACGAGGTAGAAGGCCTCGAGACGATCCGCGATCCACACGCTTCGGGCGAGGTCGGCCGTTGAGCGAAGCTCGAAGTGCTCCGTCTTGAGCACCCAAGGCGTGGGAGGCTTGGCGTGAGTCTGGTTGGCCTCGCTCAACGAGCGCCAGCGCTTCTCTGAGAAGTCGTAGACCTGGCCTTGGCGATACTTGTCCTCGTGCTTGGTTCGAACCCAAGCCAGCTTCGAGTCCCAGCGGAGACCACCCTTGAGCTGCTCCGCTTCGAACCTGCGCAGCCAGCGTCCCTGAACCCGAATGTGACCGAGCTTCTGGTGGGCTTTTTTGTTCTCGGGGTCGACGCGAAGCAGGTACTGGAAGAAGTCGAATCCTCGGCCAGGCTCCCCTGCTCGAATCGCGCCTGTGATCGCCTTGAAGGTTCGCTTGCGGAGGTCCTCGATCAGGGCCAGGCGCTTGCGCTTGAAGAGCTTGGCCAGCTTCTCGTTCGAACCGGACTTCGGGAGGGCCTGAACGAGGGCTTCCAGGCGCGCTCCCGCGAAGGGATTCCCTCGACTGACGGCGGATCGGATCAAGGCCAGGATTGCTTGGCGGGCGGTCTCGGGCGCGTGCTTCTTGACGCGCATCCAGCGGATCAGGCTCTCAAGCTTGCTCGCCATTCGGGAGCGGCGTGAGCGCTCGAAGCGCCCTGCCGCAGCGATCCCCTCCGCGCGCGCACGTCGTTCCTTCTCGCGCGACTTTCCGTCCTGGCCGACGAGGCGGAGTTTCTTGAGCCAGGGCGCGAGTTGGGTGCGCCACGAGTCGCGCTTGTGAGCTTGGCACCAAGCGTCGAGGGCATGAAAAGTCATGGGGCCCGACGCGAGCCGAAACTCCTCGTCGAAGTAGAGGGTGTGCAGTGTGTCGCGACCCGCGTGGAGCGCGGGCTCCTGCGCGAGCAGCCGAGCGTATTCGTCGAGGAGGTCGATCGCCTCGCAGCAGATCTCGTGGCTCTCCTTGGCTTGAGCGACGGCCTCGGCGAGCACTCCAGCGAGGGCCTCGCCCTGCTTGGGCTTGTCGGCCTTCCTGGCTTTGAGGTGTCGCTTGGCTCCGGCCCGAAACCGAATTCGCCAATCGCCAGCCAGGAGGTCGACTGCAGGTCCACCGCCGGTCGTGGTCCCGCCTCCGCCGTCGCTGCCTCCGCCGTCGCTGCCTCCGCCGCCTCCCGTCGGGCCCGTCGAGGGCTTGTTCTCGAAGAAGGCCACGTAGCGCGGCTGCTTGAGGAGCTTGGCCAGGGCCTCGATCCAAACGCCTTCGTGTCCGCGGAGCGCCCGCTCGGCAGCGGCGAGGTCGTGCTTTGCTGCCGCCAAGAGCACGGTCCGGTGGGCCGCGAAGTAGGCCACCGATTCACGCTGGCGCGCGACGAGCTTGGATCGAATCCCCTGCCAATCCCGTCCATTGCGGACAGCCTGGGGCAGGAGGAGGTCACCGGAGCGGATCATTTGCTTGTAGAGACGCTCGCCGAGGATCCCCGCCCAGCGGGGGTCCGTGCTCAACTCGCAGAGCGCCTTCGAGCCGCTCCGGCCTGCGATTCCGACCTGGCGGCGGAGCGAAGTCCGAAACGTGGGGCCCTCGAGCTGGCGCTCGATCTCGGATTGCCAGCCGCCGTGGCGGAAGGTGAGCGCTTGACGCAGGGAGCCTTGGAACTGGCGCCCGACGCGATCCCAAGCCTCGCGGGCTCGCTTGCCGCCGGGCGCTACCAGGCTCTTTGCTTCCGAGCGCATTTTGCTCAGGCGAGAGGCGCTCGCTCGGAGGCGAATCCCAGCGGACTTGGCCGAAGGGGAGAGGCGGAGCCGGTCGAGGACGCTGCGGAGGCGCTCGAGTTCGAAGCCGCGGTCCTCGGGCCGATCCTTCTCGAGGAGGGTGAGGTCGGCTTCGAGGTCGCCGACTTGCCGCGCAAAGTAGGCCAAGCGGGCCTTCTTGAGCGGGTCGACCTTTGGAGTCGAGCTGCGCTTTGGCGTTGCGGTTGAGCTGGCCGTGGGAGTCGGAGTCGCTTGCGCTAGATCCTTGTTGCGCTTGCGAACCACGAGGCCGACTAGGACGCCGACTATGGCGACCGAGCCGACCACCCCGAGCAAGAGCCAAGGGGGCTGTCTGCGGGGAGCAACCCTCCCGCTCGGGAGTCGCTCCCCGTCCTTGGCTCGCTGCCGCCGGCTCGAGGTCCGCGCGGAGCGCCGGCTTGAGCCCTGGCCGACGGTCTTCCCTTGGCGGCGGCTAGACGTCCCCCGGGCCTGGCCCCGCGACCCTTGGGCAGCCGTCTGCTCCTGACCGGTCCGACGGTTCGAGGTCCGCTTGGCCTGTCGGCGGCTGGAGACCTTGGATCCGGTCAGCTCGGAGGTGAGCTCGTCTAGGGACGCGGGGTCGAAGGGGTCTTCTTCTTCGTCGTACTCCCCGGACTTGAGTTGCTCCAGCATCCCAATCGGGAGGTCCTCGACCGAGAGCGCGAGCTTGATCTCCTCCTGGTCGTTCCACTCGCCAGGCACACTCAGCTCGCCGGAGCCGAGCAGCTCAATGCCGTTCACGATTTCGCCCGAGAGCTCGAGCCGGACGGGCTCGCGGAGCGCGAGCGGCTTGGCAGGTTGGGCGGGCGCCCCCACAGGTGGCGCCTTGGACTCCGCAGGAGCGGGAGGGCCCGGCATCGGGAAGTTCCCAGAGGGTGTGAACGCCGAGTTGGGAGCCGGTCGTGGCTGACCCTGGGGAGGCGTTGGGGGCGTCGCGCCGGGCGGCGAGCCGGTTGCTAGCGACGGGGGGC
>JAESQQ010000960.1 GCA_016765095.1 Planctomycetota bacterium
ACCCCGCCCCTACATTCACCTGTACCGGTATCACCGGGTCCAGCCACTAGACTCCGCCTATGCAGCCGGGCCAGACCATTGGGGACTACCGAATCGAGCGCACCCTCGGAGTAGGCGGAATGGGGGCGGTCTACTTGGCGCGAAAGCCCGCTGGCCCGCCGGTCGCGGTCAAGGTGCTCCACCAGGCAGACCCCGAGATCCTGGCTCGGTTCCGGCGCGAAGCGAAGGTCCTCGACGAGCTGAATTCGCCTCAGATCGTGCGGCTTCTCGAGTTTGGTCAGGAGCGAGGACGTCCGTACCTCGTGCAGGAATACTGCGCGGGGGGAGATCTCTCAGAGCAACTTCGCAAGCGAGGCCGCTTTCCGCCCGACGAAGCTCGCGCCCTGATTTGCGATCTGGCGGCGGCCTTGCAAGTCGTTCACGCCCGCGGTGTCGTGCACCGAGACCTCAAGCCGGCCAACGTCCTCCTGAGCGAGGGGCGACCCAAGCTGACCGACTTCGGGCTGGCCCGCGCGAAGGGGATCGATCGGGCCTCGCTGACCGAGGCCGGCGTGATCCTCGGGACGCCGGCCTACATGGCTCCGGAGCAGTTCGAAGACGCGCGCGAGGTCGACGGTCGGAGCGACGTCTACGCGCTCGGCGTGATCCTCTACGAGCTCCTCGCGGGGGCCCGCCCCTTCACGGGTCAGGGTCCGATCGCAGTTGCGAATGCGGTCCTCTCGGGGCGGGTTCCGCCCCTTCCCGGCGACGTGCCTCGGGATCTCTGCGAGGTCGTCGCGAGAGCCATGGCGCTCGACCCCGTCGAGCGCTACCAGTCTGCCGAGGAGCTTTGGAGAGCCCTCCAGCCACCGGAGCCAAGCGGCTCCCTCCGTGGGCGCCCCCGGCGTGTTGGGGGTGCTCCTGGCGGTGGTGGTAGCCCTCCTGCTCGTGGTGGCTGGACTTTTCCTGCGACCCGATCCAACACCTCGCTCCAACTCCACCTCGCAGACCAAGACGCCCTCCAAGACGCCCTCCACGCCGCCAAGTCCTCAGCCTTCACCCACGCCGAGCCCCGCTCCGAGGGAGCGACAGCTATCCGTCGAAGAAGCCTGCGACGCCCTCCTCAGCCCCGAAACTCTCTCCCGCGGGCTGGCCGCCCTAAGGGCCCGGGCCAGAGCGGGCGAGGGCCGGGCCTGCCTAGCCTACGGGCGGCTCGCCCTTGCCCAGTTCGAAGTCAAGATCACTCGGTCTGAAACCAGGGACTACCTCCAGCGGGCAGCGGATCTGGGCAGCCTCAGAGCTCTGCTCCTCCTCCCGCTTTGTGGACCCCTTGAGGGCTGGGGACCCGCTCGACTCGCCGCCGAGGAGGAGATCTTTCAACTCGCGGAGGCGGGTGACCAAGACGCCTTGGACTTCCTCGCCGAACGGCTCGTGGACCCACCACCAGCAGTCAGACGCCTCCTTAGCCAGCGGGAGACCACCTCGGAGCGAGTCGGGATCTTGTTCGCGCTCAGTCGCTTTGCCAACTCCAGCCCGGACGAGAAGGATCAGATTCTGCGCTTCCTGAGCGCTTCGAGGAAGCCCGAGGCGCTCTTCGCCAGGGGCGCGATCGCGCTTCAAGACAAGACTCCAACCGACATTGAGCCGGACGCCCAACGCTTGCTTGAGCAGGCCTTCGAAGGTGGGCTTCCGCTAGCGGGGACGATCTTGGGGAGGGCGCTCAGCCGGGGCCGGCTCGGAGGCAACAGGAAGGAGGCCCGCCGCTGGCTAGAGCGGGCCGCGCTCCGCGGGCAGGCGGAAGCTGCCATGACCCTCTGGGAACTCGATCCGAGCGACGAGCGTTGGCTTCGCATGGCCGCCGCCCTCGGCCATGCACCAGCAGCGGGAGCTTGGGGCGAATCCCTCCTCGAGAGCAAGCCCAACAGGGCGAGAGCGTGGCTCGAGCGGGCTGTCGAGACTCGGGGCGATCCCCGCGCCTACGGGCTCCTGGCTGGCCTTGTCAGCAAGAGCGAGCCCCTCCGGGCGCAGGGCCTCGCTCGTCGCGGCGCCCAGACCGCGGATCCAAACCTCCTCGAGGTTTACGCCGACCTCCTCCTTCTGCCAAATGTCGGCCGGTTTGACCCTTGGGCAGCCCTTGAGATCTTTGGCGGGCTGGCCTTCCTCGAGCACGGTGGCCGCGCAGCGCTTCGCGCCGCATCGATCGCGACCAGAATCGCCTCCCAGGGACCCTTTCCCCAAGAGGCTATTCGCTCACTCCTCCGCCGCGCGCTCCTCGACCCAGAGACCCACGACCTCGCGCGAGCGGAGCTGGAGCAGCTCACCCAGGGAGTCCCGGATACGGCGCCGGTTCGATCGAGGTCACAGCTCACCCTGCTCGCGCAGGCCAAAGCCGGTGTCCGTGAAGCGATCGTCGAGGTGGGTCGGCGCGCGATGATAGAGGCTCGCGGCCAGCCGCGCTTCGACGCGATCGAGGCCGCGGCCGCGACCGGCGACCTCCAGAGCCGCTTCCGCCTCGCCCGCACCCTCCACGCCTCCGGCCACCCCAACAGCGATCGGGAGCGGGCTCAACGCGAGTATGAGGCGATCGGCTCCGCTGGACTCTCTCAGGCTTGGATCCGCCTGCGGATCTACGCCCCGACCCTTCGAGGCGGGCGAGCCGCCCTCCTCAAGCGGCTCCGTGAGCAAGCCGCCAAGGGAAACGCCAACGCAATGTATGCGATCGGCCTCGTCCTCTCTAAGGACGACGCGGGGTTCGATCGCGGGGTGGTCTGGATCAGGAGAGCGGCCGCCGCAGGAGAGAGAGAGGCGAGCGAGTTCCTTGAACAGGTCGAGTTGACCGGACCCAGGGCAGCCGAGGTGGTCCGCCGGCTGCTCGCTGCCCCCAGGCCGAACCATGCCTTGCTCGCCCGGGCCTACGGACGGGGGAATGGCGTGACTCCCAATCCCATCCTGGCTCGCCGCCACCTCCTGCTCACCGTCCTCTCGGAAGGAGTCGCGAGCGATGCCGCCGCCTTCGGCGAGATGCTCTGCCAACTGCCAGCCCCGAACCCGAGCGTTGGCGTCCTCTGGCTCAAGCACGCAGACGAACGCGGCCTCCCCCTCGCGCGCCTCGACCTCGCGAAGCTCTACCTCAAGCATCCGGAGTTCAATCGCTTCCCCGAGGCGATCGCGAAGCTCGAACAACTCGCCCGAGACGAGGAGATCCCCCACGCTCGCCTCTTGCTGGGGCGGATCTACTTGATGGGAAGAGGTGTCCCGGTTGACCTGGGCCGCGCCGAAGCTGAGCTGAGCCGAGTCGCGGATCAGCTCCCCGCAGCGGCGGCAGCGCTCGGACAGATGTACGTCTCCCAGGGGCAAGGAGCCAAGGGCCGCGGCCTCCTGCGCAGCGCGACGGCTGCAGGCAACGCGAACGCCCGGGCGGCGCTCGCGAAGGCCCTCCTCTACGGGCAGGGTGGTGGCCCTCCAGAGCTCGAAGAAGGGCTGCGACTGCTTAGGGAGGGGGAGCGGCTGGGAGAACGCGAGAGCTGCAGAGTCTTGGCCAGGCTCTATGAACTCGGAAGATTCGTCCCGAAGAATCTAGAGCTGGCCGATCGCCTGCTTCGAAAGGCCAACCGCCCCCGACGGCGCTGAGTCGCGTTATCCGTGTCGCTTCGTGACGAGGCAGTCCTCCATGATCAAGAACTCGAGACCCGAGTTGTAGAGCATCGCGATCGCGTCCTCGGGGCTGCAGACCATGGGCTCGCCCCGGCGGTTGAGCGAAGTGTTGATCAGGATCGGGAGCCCGGTCTTCTCCTCGAAGCACTTGAGGAGCCGATAGAACTGCGGATTGCGCTCCTCGGTCACGAGCTGGGGGCGCGCGCTCCCGTCGACGTGCACGATCTCAGGGACGCGTTCGCGCCATTCGTCCTTGACGCCAAACGTAAACGTCATGAAGGGCGAATCGTGATCGTTGTCGAAGATCTCGGTCGCGCGCTCCTTGAGCATTGAAGGGCAGAAGGGTCGCCAAGCCTCGCGGAACTTGATCCGGGTGTTGATCTCGTTCGCGGTCCCCTTGATCCCAGGGTTGCCGAGAATGCTCCGCTGGCCGAGCGCGCGAGGGCCAAACTCCATTCGGCCCTGGAACCAACTCACGATCTCGCCCCTCGCGAGCAAGTCGGCCGCCCGTTCGGCGGGGTCCTCAAGGACCTCATAGGGGATCCTCAGCTTCTCGAGCGCGGCTCGGACGTCCTCGCCGCTGTAGGCCGGGCCGAGCGCGGCCGTCGTCATGGGCTGCATTCGCTCGCCGCGCTGCTCAGACACGTAGGTCGCCGCTCCGAGCGCGATCCCAGAGTCGCTCGAGGCCGGCTGAACCCAAAGCTCCTTCACGAGCGGGTGCTCGATCAGCTTTCGGTTGAGGCGAACGTTGAGCGCGACGCCGCCCGCGAACGCGAGCCGCCCCCCATTGCGCTCGAGGGCCTCGCTGAGGTGGTTGTCGACGAGGCCCAACACGATGTCCTCGAGGAGCTTCTGAGTCGCGGCCGCGACGTGAATATACGGCTCGCGGATCGCGTCGCCTGTCCTCGGGGGACCTAGGTCAGCCTCCATTTGACGGCTGTAGTGCTTGTTGCCCGGCGCGCGCAGCTTGCGGTGGACCCAGACCCGGCTGTCGTCGCATTTGAAGCCGGTCGGGGTCAGCTTGATCATGTCGGCCACGTAGGGGCACTTGGCCGGATCCCCGAAGGGCGCCATGCCCATGACCTTGTACTCGCCGTTCATGGACTGAAAACCGAGATACTCGGTCATCGTCGAATAGAAGAGACCGAGCGAGTCGGGCTTGAGGATTTCGCCGAGCTTGCGGAGAGAACGATCCGCGAGGCCCTCGCCGAGCAGGGTCGAGGTCAGCTCTCCTTCGCCGTCTGCGGTCAAGAACGCGCAGCTCTCAAAACCGGAGAGGTGGAACGCCGAGCTGGCGTGCGCCAGGTGATGCTCGACGAGCACGATCTCGACTTTCTGGCGGTCGATCCCGATCGCCTCGAGCGTCCGATAGAGCGCGCCCAAGCGTCGGCGCTGGAGACGTTCGAGCTTCGTGAACGCACGAACGGCCTTCGACGGCGCCTTCGGGAACGCGCGCTTTGCGTATTCCCAGCGCTTCTCACGAATGATCTCAGCCGACCAGGGGTAGGCCACGACCTCGACCTCGCTCGGGTCGAGGTTCGCCTCCTTGAGGCAGAACTTGGCGGCGTTAACCGGGTTCTGTCCGAACGCGTGCTTGTCGCGCGTGAAGCGCTCCTCCTCGGCCGCCGCGACGATTTTGCCGTCGATCACGATCGCAGCCGAGGGGTCGTGAAAGGACGAACAACCAATGCCTAGGATCTTCATGCCGCTCCCCTCAACTGACGCCCAGCACGTCCTGGATATCGATCACGCCGATCGCCCGGCCCTCGTCGTCGACGACGGGCAGCTCGTCGATCGAGCGCTTCTGCATGACCCCGTGGGCCTCGCTGACCAGCTTGCCCGCCTCGATCCGAGTCGGATTCCGAGTCATCAAGTCGCAGATCTTGAGCGCGTCGAGGTCGACTCCGCTCACGAGCTGCCGACGGAGGTCGCCGTCGGTGAAGATCCCGACCAGGCGCCCCTTGGCGTCGGTGACCGAGATCGCCCCGGCCTTGGCGCGAGTGATTCGGACCAACGCCTCTCGGAGCGGCTCTGTTTCCTCGATCACGGCGTGCTTGTCGCCGCTTCGCATCACGTCCTCGACGCGCATTAGCTTGCGGCCCAGGCTCCCGCCCGGGTGAAACAGGGCGTAGTCCTCTTGGCTAAAGCCGCGGGCCTCGAGCACGCAGAGCGCGAGGGCGTCCCCGAGCGCCATCATGGCGGTCGTGGTCGTGGTCGGCGCGAGCCCTAGGGGACAGGCTTCGTCGAGGCCGCCCAGATCGAGCACGACGTCCGCCGCCTGAGCCAAGGGCGAGCTCCCGTTCCCGGTCAGCGCGATCACGGGCACGCCCATTTTCTTGAGCGGCCCGAGGACCTCGATCACCTCGCGGGTCCGGCCGCTGTTGCTGATCACGATCGCGACGTCCCCGGCCACGACGCGCCCGAGATCCCCGTGAAGGGCCTCGGTTGCGTGCAGCGCGTGGCTCGGGGTTCCCGTCGAGGCGAGGGTCGCTGAGATCTTCTGACCGACGAGCCACGCCTTGCCGATCCCGCTGACCACGACTCGCCCCGTGCACCCCAGGATCAGCTCCGCCGCGCGACCGAAGGTCTCGGGCTGGATCCTCGGGACGAGCCCCTGAATCGCGGCCGCCTCGTGGCGGAGGATCTGAATCGCCTGCTCGAGGTCGATCTCCTTCACGACGGGGTCCGCATCCGACTGTAGAAGGGGAGCTTCACGCGCTGAAGGGGGTAAGTCCGAGTCGAGATTTGGACCTCGCACGCGGCGTCCTTGGCCAAGTCGCTCGGCAGATAGGCCATGCAGATCACTTTCCCCAGCGTCGGGCTCTTGGTCCCGCTCGTGACGACGCCGACCGCTTCGCCGCCGACGAGGACTTGGGCGCCCTGACGCGGAATTCGCCTCCCGTCGACCTCGAACCCGACGAGCTGCTTCTTTATCCCCTCGGCCTTGATCTCGAGGAGCGCGTCGCGTCCAAAGAAATCCCCGGACTTGAACTTCACGGCGAACCCGAGGCCCGCCTCGAGCGGGTTCGTCTCGAGGTCGAGCTCGTGGCCGTAGAGCGCCATGCCCGCCTCGAGGCGGAGTGTGTCTCGCGCCCCGAGCCCAACCGGCGTCAGCCCGGCCGCAGCGCCGTGGTAGAGGAGTTGATCCCAGACCCACTCGGACTGAGTCGCGTCGAACACCAACTCGTAACCGACCTCGCCGGTGTAGCCGGTCCGCGCCACGAAAGTCGGCTCGCCCAGGAGCATTCCGCCCTGACAGCGGTAGTAGTTGAGCGCGCCGAGGTCGAAGTCCACCAACGGCTCTAGGATCTCGAGCGCCTTCGGTCCCTGGACCGCCAACATGGCCCAGCGCGTCGTCTCGTCGTGGAGGGTCACGTCGCCGACGAGTCGCGGCCGAATCCACTCTAAGACCGCCTCGCGATTGCTGGCGTTAACGATCAGCACGATCGCCTCGGGGAGGACGTAATAAATGCAGTCGTCGAGGGCCGTGCCGGCCTCGGTCGTCACGATCGCATAGCGCGCGTGGCCGACCTTCGTCTTGCTGACGGCGTTGGTCAGGAAGCGGTCGAGGGCCGCCGCGCGATCGGGCCCCGTGAAGCGGAGCCGACCCATGTGCTGGAGGTCGAACAGCCCAGCGCCCGAGCGAACGAGGAGGTGTTCCTTGACGATCCCTTGGTAGTGGACCGGCATCTCCCAGCCGCCGAAGTCGATCAGCTTTGCGCCATGGGCGCGGTGCTTCTCGTTAAGCGCAGTCTTGTTCACAGCGGGACCTCAGACGTGGGAGAGCAGGGTAATGCTTTTTGGGGCCTGCGGCCCGCTGCAGTGGAGGGAGCGGAGACGAACAGGCTTCCCTCCGAAGGGCGCACCCTCTGTGGAGAGACCTGGCGCCCTGGGGAGTAGACTCAGGGCGTGAGCACGCCGCGACCTCCAGCGCCCAAACCTGCACCGGTGATCGTGGTCGGCTGCCACAAGGGCGGCATTGGGCGGACGGCTGTGGCGGTCAACCTCGCCGCGATGCTGGCTCTCTCAGGACGCCAGACCCTCCTTGTTGATCTCGACGCCAAGGGAGACGCGACCGCCAGCGTGGGGCTTCCCCGCGCCGAGCGCGGCAAGAGCCTAGCCCGCTTCTCCGAGCCGTGGAGTTTCCTCAAGGACACCCTCAACGTTGCCCGCCCGGGCGGACTCGACGTGTGGCCTGGTGGCCCAGCCCTCGACGTCCTGACCCACGAGCTGACGGGGAGTGACAACTGGCGACACCTCGTCAGCGGCCTCGAGCAGGCTCGCCTCCGCTATCGAGCGATCGTGATCGACGCTCCCTCCGATCTGGGTCCGCTCGCGAAGAACGCCTTCGCCGCCGGTGACGCCCTGTTGCTCCCGGTCTCTTCTTCGGCCCACGCCGAGGAAGCCGTCGGCGCCACGGTCCGAGCAGCCCGCGAGTTCCAGAAGTCCTACGAGGTGTTTGGGGTCACGATCGAGAGTCGCGCCGCCAACGACGACCGAGAGGAAGAGCCGAGCGAGCCGCCGTCTGGAGTCCTGCTGCTCGACTGCGCGATCTGCTTTGACGCCGAGACCTTCCTCCACGCGACCCAGGCCGGCCTCCCCGTGTTCGAGGCCGCACCCGAGAGCCGCGCCGCGCGCAGCTTCCTAGAGCTCGGCCGCGAGGTCCTGGCTCGAATTGTGCCGTAGGTCGTAGGAATCACCGGCAAGCCGGTGATTCCTACGACCTAGGGATTTTTATCAGGGGGGACGGGTCTCCCCCGTCCCTTCGCTCGTTCCTCGCTACGGAACTCCCCCTCCGGGATGCTTCGCACCCAAAGAACCCAGGGAGGGGGATGGTTTCTGTACGGGACCCGGCCGCGGGGGGACTCCGTCCCCCTTGCCCCCCGGATTTGTTCGCGTCCCCTTGCCGCGCCTGTCCCTCCGGGGCAGACGCCGGGCGG
>JAESQQ010000961.1 GCA_016765095.1 Planctomycetota bacterium
CGGTTCGGGCCCCAATGGCTGTTTCCTGCACTACCGCGCATCGGCCGCGGCGGGCTCCTCGCCGGGGTGGGCCAGCGTGTCGAGCGGGACGATCAGGCCGCCGCCGGGGAGCGATAAGGCCAAGCCGATTCGGACCGTCCCGTAGTCGAGCCCGAGTGTGGTGAGGCTATTTGAGCCCATAGCGCTTGAGCAGGTGGTAGAGCGTGGTGCGCGGGATCCCGAGCTGGCGTGCGGCGCGGCTCTTGTTGCCCCCGCAATCTCGGACGGCGGCCTCCACCATGTGCTGCTCGACTTGTTCGAGGGTCTGGCCTGAGACCTCGGGGCGAGCTCGGGCGACCCCTCGGCCCTCGCGGATCACCGCCGAGAGCTGCTGAGCTGAGACTTGAGCTTGCCCGAAGCTGGCGAGGCGGCGGACCTCGTTGTCGAGCTCGCGGACGTTTCCAGGCCAGGAATAGCCGAGCAGCAAACGCTGAGCTCGGGAGCTGAGCTTGACTCGTCGCCCCGTGAATTGGAGCAGGTGGTCGAACAGGAGGGCTATGTCCTCGGGGCGAGTCCGCAGGGAGGGAACCTCGATCCGCAACACGTCGAGTCGATAGAAGAGCTCGGGACGAAACCGGCCGGTCGCGATCTGGGCCCGGAGATCGGAGCTGGTCGTGGCCACGATTCGACAGTGCAGTTGGCGCTCTCGCCGCTCGCCGGGGACGCGCAGTCGGCGCTCTTGGATCGCGTAGACCAACGAGCTCTGGGTCTCTAGGGGGAGCGAGGCGACTTCGTCCAACACGACGGTTCCGCGCCCAACTCGGAGCAAGGCGCCCGAGCGCTCGGCGTTCCCGAACAGAGCCAGGCCTGGATCCGGTCCGCCGGCGCAAGGCACGACCTGGTAGGGCTCCTCGGGGAACGACCCTTGCTCGTGGATCTCACGAGCGACCGCGTCCTTACCAGTCCCAGGCTCGCCAACGATCAAGACCGGGTCCCAAGTCCGAGCCGTGCGCTTGATCTCCTCGTAGAGCTGTCGCATCGGAGCGCTCGCCCCGATCAGGCGGCCCAAGGATCTTGGGCCGTCCCCGGTCACAGGCTCGGCGGGCACGGGCTCCAATTCGTTCTCGGCCCGGAGCTCTGCGGTCTCCAGCGCGAGGGCCGATTGGTCGGCGAAGGTTCGCAGGAGGGGGAGATCCTCAGCCGTGAAGGCCGTCGAGCTGAACCGGTGGTCTAGGTAGAGAACTCCGCGGACTTCACCCCGGAGCTGCATGGGCACACAGACGATCGAACGGACCTGGCGGGCCTGGACGCTCGAGACTTCGAGCACGTCCCGGTGGCCCTCGTCGGTCGTGACGAGGCCCAGCCCGTCGCCCTCGACGACTCGCTTGACCACGGTCCGTGAGACTTCGGACGCGCTCCCCGAGAGGCTGGCCTTGTCGAACCCTCGCGCGACTTCGACGTTGAAGCGATACCCCCCGTCGGGCTTGCGGCCCTGGACTCGGACCAGGAACCCTCGCTCGGCGTTTATCAACTCGATCGCGGCGTCGAGGATCAGGCCGAGCAGCTTCTTGAAGTCACGCTCCTGGGTCAGGAGGTGGGACAAGTCGCGGACGCGGCGGAGAAAGAGGATCTCGCGCTCTGGAGAAGGGTCAGCCATGGCCGCGTATTCTAGTCCACTGCGCAGCAATGTTCCCTGGGAGGAGTCGCGGGTGGGAAAGAGCGGAGCGAGATACGTGGAGGCGGCGTCCGAGGGTCGGTTCAGTCTCAGTCATGCGGTGACGAGTTGACCCCTCGGGCGGTCGAGGTTCAACTCCGCGACGGCGACCGATTCAGCGGCCTGCTGGTCGTCGAAAGCGAGGAGCTGATTGCGCTCGAGGTCTGTGGGCGACTGCTCGAGCTGCGCCGGCGGGACGTCGTTTCGTTGCGCTTCGTCGACCACGACCCAACGTGGACCGAGGGCCGCGAGGGCGGAGACGGCCCCACCCGGATCACCCGTCAGGCCCTCGAAGGAAGCGGAGGGACGGCGTTGAGGGGAGCCCTGGGCCCCCACGGACTGCTCGTGGTCCTGCCTTCCCGGGCACCCAAGACCTGGGCCAAGCTCGTCGAAGCGGCGAGCGGGGAACGCGAGGGCCCTCCCCCGGGTCCCTTTCCCCTCTGGGACGGGGAGCCCGGTCTTCCCCTCGAGCGCGTCCCCCACCTGCTCGCGCTTCGCGACGAGCCGAGCCACGACGCGCTCTTGGCCGAGCTCGGCCCTCTCGACGCGATCTTCCTCGAGTCGCGGGCAGCGCCCCTCCAGGTGGCCAGGTTCCTGGGGAACCTGCGCTGGGTCCACACCGAGGAGGGGCGGCTCCTTGGGCTTCGCTTCTACGATCCGCGGGTCCTGGTGGACCTCTGGGAACACCTCGACTCCGCAGCCCTCGGGCTCTTGTTTGGGAGCGTCTGGACCCGCTGGCCCACCGGCCAGGAAGAGCTCCTCTGTCCGCTCTGCGACGGGGAGGTCCTCGGACTGAGCCGAACGTGTCCGAGTTGCGGAGCAGGCTTCCTCGGTGAGGAGGCGGCGCCCTATCTCCTCGCGGCGTACTCGGTCCTCGACGAGGGAGACCTGGTTCGAGTCGAGCCCTGGCCCCCGAGCCCGGCGCTGGGCCGAGGCGTCCCGACTCGGCCTCTTCAGCGCGGGCGAAAGGCTCTGCGCCTGCCTCGCGAGGCGATCTCGCGTCTCGGCCGCAGCTTTAGGGCCCGATTCGGTGCGCCGCGCTGACAAACCTCCGCAGCCTGCCCGGAGCCCGCCCAGCGAGCCGGATTTCGGGCTAGAGTGAGCCAACCAATGTCGGAAGCAGCCCTTCAGGACAGCGAGGCCTTTCGGCAGCGCGTATTGAGTAACGGTCTCCTCGACGCAGAGACCATGGGCGAGGCCGTTCGCGGGTTTACGGACGAGGGCGAAGGCGGGAAGAACTTCCCCAGCTACCTCCTCCACAAGGGCCTCCTCAGCCTCAGTCAGTTCAACGAGTTGACCGACACCAACGTCGTCCCCCTCCACGACCGCGGAACACGCAAGCTGGAGGAGCCCCTCGACCCCAGAGTTGGCGGGGTCTACGAGGGCTTTAAGGTCGGCGAACTCCTGGCCCGAGGCGGCATGGGCGCCGTCTACTATGGGACCCGGCTCGAGGACGAGCTACCGGTCGTGGTTAAGTTCCTGGCTCAGCACCTCGCCCAAAACGACGGACTCCGTCGCCGTTTTCGGCGCGAGGGCGAGGTCCTCGAGCGTCTCCCGGACCACGAGAACGTGGTCGGGGTCCTAGGCCTCTGTCCAGAGGATCACCCCGAGCCCTACCTCGTAATGGAGTTCGTCGACGGGCTCTCGCTCGAGCGGGTCTTGGCCGAGCGCTGGAGCCTGCCTTGGCAGGAGGCGGTCTCGATCGCGGTTCAAGTCGCCGACGGGCTCGCGGCTGCCCACGATCACGGGATTTTCCACCGCGACGTGAAGCCGGCCAATGTGCTCGTGACTCGCGAGAACGTGGTCAAGCTCGTCGACTTCGGCCTCGCCAAGGACACGTTCGCGACGACGCTCACGCGCCCTGGGACGCGCCTGGGAACCCCCTACTACATGGCCCCCGAGCAGTGGGGCAACAACGACATGGACGCCCGCTGCGACGTGTTCTCGCTCGGCGCGACCCTCTACCACCTCCTCGTCGGAGAGCCGCCCTTCCTCGGCAAGGACGCGGCCGAGGTCGGCCGCAAGATCATGAGCGGGGATTTCTCTCCCCCGCGCCGGGTCGAGCCGAGCATTCCTGTCGAGGTCGAAGAGGTGATCTGCCAGATGCTCCAGCCGGAGCGTCGGTTCCGCTATCCGCGGATCAAGGGCTGCGCAGAGGACCTCCGCAGATCGCTCCGCGGCGAGTCTCCTCGGGTGCCGACCTTGACCGAAGTCGGGGGCGAGCGCCCCGTTCGGCACGCGCTCCTGCCCGGGCGTGAGTTCCTGATCGGGCGCGAGCCGGACTGCGACCTCCGCCTCGTCGACCCGACCGTCAGTCGCCGCCACGCTCGGCTTCGCCGCGGCCAGAACGGGTTCGTGCTTCGCGATCAAGAGAGCACCTATGGGACCTACCTAGGCTCTATGCGCGTCAAGCGACCTCTCGTCCTTCGGAGCGGGGATCGCCTCAGGGTCGGCAAGGTCAAGCTCTTGTTTCGCGACCCCTGGGCTGAGCAATGTGGCGTCACCACGAGCGGCGGTCCTCAGCGCCGCGAAGTCCCGGCCCCCGTCCTCCAGGCCATGGCGTCCGCGGGCGACATGCGCGTCACTCTTGGTCTGATCGAGCGGCTCGCGCCGGACCCCGTTGACGACGAGCGAGCCGAGTTCGAGCTGACCGAGCTGCTCGGGGACGAGCTCGGGGGGGAGATCTACGCGCGGCGGCAAATGCTCGCGACCCGCTCGCGGGCCCGCCTCCCTCAGCGACTTCAGAGCCTGACGGGCGAGGACGGCGGTCGCGATCCGAACGAGTGGCTCGACGTTTGGGAACGCATTGCCGAGAACCAGCCGATTCAATACGGAATCGAGCGCCCGCCCCGCAGCTATCACCTCGACGTGATCAGCGGCGAAGAGGGCAGCTCGGAGCTCGGGCTCGAGGCAGACGAGGTCGCGATCGGCCGAGACGAAGACTGCACGATCCAGCTCTCTCACCGGACCGTCTCGCGGCGCCACGCCACGATCAGTCGCCTTCACCGGCGGCTCGTGATCGCCGACGCAGGGAGTCGCCTGGGGGTCAAACTCAACAGCCAGCGGGTCACGCGCAGCTTCTTGACCTCAGGCGACATGATCGAGCTCGGCGACGTTCAGCTCAAGCTCGTGGTCGACCCAGGCCACGGCGGTCCGACGCGAGTTGGGATCGACCTCTACGCGATCGACCCGCTCAGCTTTCAGGTTCTCCACGAGCGCAAGCACCCAAGCGTCGTGACCGCCCTGATCGGCTTCCTCCATGAGTCTCGCCGCTTGCAGTGGCTCGCCAAGCTCGCAGGGGAGCTCTATCCCAAGGCTGGGGATCGCGCGAGCCAGATCGTCGAGAGCGTCAAGCGGATCTACGTCCGCCACGCGGAGGAGGCCCTCGACCTCCTCCCCGAGCTGCTCGGCTCAGACGTCGAGAACCCCGAGTCCTCGCGCCAGAGCGCGCGGCTCTCAAACTGGAGCCAGGCCCTCGCCAAGCGGCGCAGCGAGCTTGGGCCCCAGGTGATCCCAGTCGGCTGGCTGGCCGCCTCTCGGAACCTCTGGAGCTCCGAAGACGACGAGTGACCCCACCCCAGGGAGTGGCGGATCTGGTGTTGAGAGGCTGACGGCTTTCTCCCCAGACTGACACTGGCCAGTGAGGTCGTCGTTTCCTGCGCAGGAGTTAACGCTCCGCACGACTTGGTTTCAGCTTCGCGTTGAAGCGAGTCGAGGGACCCATGAGAGAACCAATGGCACGATGCGTCAGATCGGCGCGTCAATCGTTCAACACTTCCTGCGAGGGCGTCAGTCGAGTTCAACGCCTTCCCAGTAAAGGAGTTAGGGCGCAAGAGGCTCGCCGAGAGTGTCAACACCGAGCTGACGGCCTTAACTCCATATCAGTAAAGTGCTTAAGCCGCACACTGCCCGACCTCCCCCCCGTCCAAGGGCGTCAGGTTCCTGACGGAACGAACACCCGTGATCGTCATAACTTGTTTCATGGATTGGGTTTGCATTCGGTCTCCGAGATGCGAAACTCCTTTCCCTCGCAGGAGGTCTCATGAGTATTGAGTCGACCCAGGCTCCACCAGCCAACTTGACGAGCTCCGCCACCTCGACGAGCTCCGCCACCTCGACGAGCTCCGACTCGACGAGCTCCGACTCGACGGGTCCAACGACGACCCGCCGCTCTGCACGCTCGGGCCGGACGATGACCCCTTCGGTCACGCACGCGCCTCCGCGGCCCGCGCTGGACCCGATTCGCGAGGTCAAGCGCCACTCGATCCACTGGAAGCGGAAGGTGTTCCACGTCCTCGGAGTCGGTGCAGCCGGCTTCACCTACGCTCTGGCCCCCGTCACCAAGCCGACCGCCCTCCTCATCTTGGGCTCGATCGCGGTCGTGTTCGTGTTCCTCGACCTCCTCCGGTTCAAGGTTCCGGCCCTCAACAAGAGGGTCAAGCGCGACTTTGCCCCCTTCATGCGGGACTACGAGCTCGACGGCATGTCTGGCTCGTCCTGGTTCTTCTTCGCGGGTCTGATCACGATCGCGACTTGCTTTCACCCAGCCGCAGCCCTGGGCATGATCTTCCTCGCTCTTGGCGATCCGATCGCTTCGGCGGTGGGAGTCAAGTGGGGCAAGACGAAGCTCCCGGGCGGGAAGTCCCTCGAGGGGTCTCTCGCCTTCTTCGTGGTCTGCCTAGCTGCCGGCCTCCCGATCCTGACCCTCAAGTTCGGAATGGGCCTCGGCCCAGCCACGGCCGTGACCGCTGTCGCCGCCTTCGCTGCGGCGGCCGCAGAGGCGATCTCGAGCAAGAAGATCGACGACAACTTCACCGTCCCGATCGCGGGTGGTGCGGCGGCGAGCCTCATGATGCTCGCCCTCGGCCTCGCTTAACCGCGACCCACTCGACGGGCCCACTCGACGGGCCCACTCGACGGGGCCACTCGACGGGCCAAAAACAACGCCCCTCCTCGCGAGGGGCGTTTTCGTTTCCGGAGCTGGCTAGCCCGGCTCTCGAAGCAGCTCGTCGCAGGTTGGGCAGCGGGACTCCCCTGCGCGGATCCGGACGAGCGGTGCTTTCACGTTGCGACCACATACGCAGGCGACTGCGATCACACGGAACGCCTCTCGACCTCGGGGCGGTGGTGGCGGTGGTGGCCGGCGTGGCTTGGGCGGCTTTGGTGCCGGTCGCGGCGGCGGC
>JAESQQ010000962.1 GCA_016765095.1 Planctomycetota bacterium
ACGGTCTCGCGGCGCTCGGCCTGGGCCGCGCGATCGCCGTCGTCGGGCACACGGTCGTGGCGGTCTCCCACGCGCCGCTCGAGGTCCCCTTGGCTGGCTTCGTCTTGGAGATCCCCGCCGAAGTCGTCGTCGCGACCGGCGACCGGGTCGAGTATCAGCTCCCGCGTCCCCTCCCCCGCGCCGCCATGGCAGGAGGCCCGCTGCTCCTCGGACCGGGCGCCCTCGAGCTCTCCAGGGAGGACTTTTGCGGAACGGCTCCCCCGCTGACGTTCTCCCAGGACGAGACCTACGATCGCAACCTCCTCCCTCGAATGGGAGTCGGGCTCACCTCCGAGGGAGAGCTCGTCGTGGTCGCGGTGGACGGACGCAACGTCGAGCGCGCCCCTGGGTTGACCCTGAGAGCCACGGGCCAACTCCTCGAAGCCTTGGGCTGCGTCCGAGCCATGAACCTCGACGGGGGGAGCAGCAAGCGAATGGTCGTGTCGGGACGTGTCGTCGATCTCTCGAGCACCGAGGTCCTGACCCAAGGGCCCGACCCAGCGCTCGTCCGCCCTGTGCACTCGGCGGTCCTGTTCCTGCCGGGCTAGTTGCCCGGATCGTCCTTGCTGGTCGCGAGCGTCCACTCTGCGTCGAGGTTGACTGCCACGGCCCGCGCATAGATCAACTCTGCCTCCGCTTGGTCCCAGATCAGCGCAGCCTCGGTCAGCCGACGAACCTGGTGGCGAAGCTCGAGCCGCCCGCTGGAGAGGGCCACGCCTTGGCCCAGCGCCGCCAGGGTCATTCGTCGGGTGCGCCTGACACGCACGACTTGTTCGGCGTGAAGTTGAGCGCAGGCCCGGGCCCTCGCCCCAGCCAAGACCACGATCTGGCGGCTCGCAGGAATGAGGTCCACGGGGTTGTCTCGCCCCGCCCGGCGAAGGGCTGCGGCTAGATACGCCCGCTGACGGACCTTTGCATACTTGGTGGTCCGACGCTCAGCGGCCTCGGCCAAGAGCCGCTCCCGCTTCTCCTGCTCGGTCGCTTGGATCTTGTCGAGGGCTCGCTCGAAGCGGCGACGCCCGACTTTCTCGCGGGCTTTGCGTGCTTTCGTTGCGCGAGCCTCGGCCCGAGCAATGGCGGGATCGCCCCCTGCGCGGCCGCGCGCCGCCTCGACCTCGCTCCGCGCGCCGCGATCAATGTCGAGCGCCCGGACGCGCTCGCCCTTCCAAGGCGGACGGACCGGAGTGTCGCTCCCGAACCGAACCGCCGTGGGTCGCAGGGCCTTGGCCTCGGGTGCTTTGGGCTGCGCCTCCTTGTCCTGTCGATAGTCCAGCACCCGAGCCTTGCCCGGCTGCGGGCGAGACGCACAGCCCTCCAGCACGCTCCCCCCAAACAGGAGGACCACACTCAGAGCGGGCAGCAGGAGCTGGGGCCGGAGGAACATGTCCCGGTTGTACCCAGCCAGAGCCATAGTCCCAAGCCCCTTCCCGGTATCCTGCCCGGGTGAACAGCGCCCCGCCCGAGGCTCCCCTCCTCTCCCTGACCGACGTCTCCAAGCACTACCGCTTGGGTGGCCAAGTCGTACGCGCCCTCGAGGGCTTCGACCTCGAGATCCGAGCCGGCGAATACGTCTCGATCATGGGGCCGTCTGGCAGCGGCAAGTCCACGCTGATGCACCTCCTGGGCTGTTTGGATCTGCCGACTCGGGGGGACTACGTGCTCGACGGCGTCTCGGTCGCCGGCCTCGGCGACGACCGACTCGCTGAGATTCGGGGCCGCAAGATCGGGTTCGTGTTCCAGACCTTCAACCTCCTCCCCCGCTTGAACGCGCTCGAGAACGTCGCGCTCCCCCTGACCTACCAGGGGATCCCGCGCGCCGAGCGGCAGACTCGCGCCCTCGAAGCGCTGGCCCAGGTCGAGCTCGATCAGCGGGCAGATCACCGCCCGAGCGAACTGAGCGGCGGAGAGCGCCAGCGGGTGGCGATCGCCCGAGCGCTGGTGATTCGGCCCGCGATCGTGCTCGCCGACGAGCCGACGGGAAACCTCGACAGCAAAGTCGGACGCGAGATCCTGGCCCTCTTCGACCGGCTCCACGCCGTGGGAAAGACCTTGATCGTGGTCACTCACGACGAGGGCGTCGCGCGCCGCGCCGAGCGAATCGTCCGACTCCGAGACGGCCACAAAGTCGAGGACGGACCCGTCCTGCGCGAACACGACGCCGACTACGGCCCCCTTGCTGCCGCGGAGGAGGAGGCCGAGGCCGAGGCGGCTCCTGGCCTCCCAGCCGAGGCTTCCGAGAGCGACCCGGCGCCGCCCGCGAGGGAACCCGACGATCCAAGCGGATAGCCCGGAGCACAGTTTCCGCCCCTCGCCGGAGCCCCATCGCGGAGTATCCTCCGGCCATGACGCGTGGCAGTGGTGGACTCAAGATCACAGGCGGCGACCTGCGAGGTCGCTCGCTCCACACCCCACCCGGGGAGATCCTGCGCCCAATGCGCTCCCAGGTCCGCCAGGCCCTGTTCAACGTGCTCGGGCCCGAGGTCGAGGAGGCGCGGGTCCTCGACTTGTTCTCCGGCTCAGGCTGCCTCGGGCTTGAAGCGATCTCGCGCGGAGCGAGCCACGCCGTGTTGGTCGAGCGCGCCGCCAGGTGCGTGGCTGTGATCGAGCGAAACGTGGCGACGTTCGGCGTCGGAGACCGCATCACGGTCCGCCGCCACGACCTCAACCTCGGCGTCGCGAGCCTCGTCGCGGAAGGCCCCTTCGACCTCGTCCTGATCCACCCGCCCTTCGAGCTCCTCGGCCGCAGCACCCAGCCCAGTCAAGCCCTCGACGTCGCGGCGCTGCTTTGCAGTCTGCCCGCGCAGGCTGGACTCTTGAGCCCGTCCGCGGCCCTCGCCTTCGAGACGCCGCGTGGCTGCTACCCAGACCCCAAGGAGTCGCTCCCGGGGCTCGAGATCGAGCGCCGCAAGGACTACGGCTCGACGACGCTCTTCGTGGCTAGGGCGGCTGTGTGAGCGGCTCGCTGACACCGACCCGAATCGTGGCCTGCCTCTCGGGGGGTGTCGACTCGAGCGTCGCGGCAGCCAAGCTCGTCGAAGACGGCCACGAGGTGATCGGGGTCTTCATGCGCTCGGGGGTTTCGGCCAAGCCCGGGGGTGAGCAGCAAGGCTGCTGCACGGTCGAGGACGCGCTCGACGCACGCCGCGTCGCCGATTCGCTCGGAATCCCCTTTTACGCGCTCAACATGGAGGAGGCCTTCGGGCGCCTGATCGATCGCTTCGTGGGCGACTACGCCGAAGGGCGGACGCCCAATCCGTGCGTCCTCTGCAACCGGTGGCTGAAGTTCGGTCACGTCCTCCGCTTCGCGCGCCAGGTAGACGCTGAATATGTCGCGAGTGGTCATTACGCGCGCCGGCTCCAGGTCGGCGAACGCTGGACCTTGGGGCGAGGCGCCGATCAGCGCAAGGATCAGTCCTACGTGCTCGCCGTCCTCGAGCAGGAGCAGCTCAGTCGGCTCCTGCTCCCGCTGGGCGAGCAGCAGAAGGGGGAGATTCGCGACGAGGCGACGGCCCGGGGGCTGAGTCGAGTGGCCGACAAGCGCGATAGCCAAGAGATCTGTTTCGTCGCGGGGGATTATCGCGACCTCCTCCGCGAGCGCTTGCCCACAGACGCCCCCGCGCTCCAAGAAGGGGCGATCGTCGACGAGCAGGGACACGAGATCGGACGCCACTCAGGCACGGCTGGGTTCACCCCCGGTCAACGCAAGGGCGTCCGGGTCGCCCTCGGTCGCCCGGCCTACGTTCAGCGGACCGACCCCGGTCGGCGGTTGGTCGTCGTCGGCGGCCGAGAAGGCCTCCTCAGCAGCGAAGCTGTGGTCGGCGAGTTGACCTTCATGGCCGCTGCTCTCGAGGTCGGCGAGACCGTCGTCGGGCGGGCTCAGATTCGCGCCCATGGCCGAAGTTGGCCCGCCGAAGTCGAACGAATCGACCGAGACCGGGCGCGAGTTCGGTTTGAGGAACCGCTCGAGGCGGTCGTGGCCGGGCAAGTCCTCGTGCTCTACGACCCCAGCGACGAGCACGTGCTCCTGAGCGGCTGGATCCGGTAAGGGCTCTGTTTATCAGGGGGGGACAGGTCTCCCCCAGTCTTCGGAAACAGGAGCCATCCCCTGGGTTTTCGGGCACAGGAACCATCCCCCTCCCTGGGTTCTTCGGGTGCGAAGCAACCCGGAGGGGGAGTTCCGTAGCGAGGAACGAGCGAAGGAATGGGGGAGACCTGTCCCCCCCAGTAAAAAGAGAATCCTGAGAAGCATTGCCGATACTCATTCCCGATACTGGGGGCGGATGTGGCGCAAAGTGGCCACCCCGGGTGCGCTAGCCGCCCACCGTCAAAGCACTTACGCCAAGAATGCGATGGTGGCCAGTTTGCACTTTGGTGACGTCCCGAGGGGTGCGCCAGCTGGTCTGGTGTCGGGCGAGAGAGAGAGAGCGTATGGGAGCTGAGCGTCGCGAGAGTACTCGTCACCGGATTCATGGCGGAAACGCCGAGTTCGAGGCCGTCATGGGCAGGGGCCGCAAGCCCTCTGAACGGGCCCGCGTCTTGGACTGGAGCCAGGGTGGCCTGAGCCTGAAGGTCAAGAGCCCCCGCCGCCGGTTCCTGGTCGCCAAGCAAGACCCCGTCCTGTTCGACGGTGACAGCGTGAACTGCAAGCTTCGCCTCCCCCCCAACTACGCCGAGATCTTCGTCAGCGCCGACGTGGTCCACGTCCGCCGCGACTCCGAGGACCCAGATTCGATCTTCGTCGGGCTCCGGTTCGACCTAGACAACACCCCAGCCGCGAAGCTCGCCGTCTTGGCCGCCATGATCGAGCCCCGCGCTCGGACCGTCTCGGGGCGCCTCAAGCGCGCCAGCCAGAGGAGTCAGCGGATCAGCGAGCAGCTCGAGAGTCCCTCGGACGAGCAGCCGGTTCCCTCGGACGAGCAGCCGGTTCGCAAGCAGAGCGGCAAGAGCAAGCGAATCAGCCGTCGCAGCAAGCGGATCAAAGTCAGCGACTAAGCGTCGGCACCGACCCGACTCCTAGACGGGCGCGC
>JAESQQ010000963.1 GCA_016765095.1 Planctomycetota bacterium
ATAGCGATGGTGACTTATCTAGTGACAGTAGTTGGTGGGTGGAGCCCTAGCGGAAGGCTTGGCACAGAGTCCCATTACAAGCAAGAGATCATGGAGTCCCGAAAGAAGGGACCGGGGAGGAACGGGACCTCGAGCGGCCGCTCGAAGACGGGCGGCGTGAGCTCGGGCACGCGGCGGATCTCCAGGATCAACACTCCGCGCGGGACCTCGCCTGCCCAGAATTCGAGCGCCGCGAGCTCTCCGGGCGCACTGCTCAGGAGCAGGCGACTCAGCCCCGCGACCCCGCACGCCTCGTTCAAGTAACCGGCCAGCACTTGGGCGCTCCCTGGGCCCTCGCCCCCCGGCTCGAGCTGGACTCGCTCCCGCTGCTGAATCGCGCTCGGGTCGAGCCCGGCCCGCGCGCAGGCCGCCTCGAGGTCAACCCCGAGAAGCGTCAGGCGGACCCTGGCCAACGGAGAGCTACCGCGTGCGAGCGCGTCAGCCTCGGTCTCAAGCAGGAACAACGCCGCCGCCTCACCGATCCGCGCCCCAGAGCGCGCGTGATCAAGGGGGCTCTTGATCTGGCTCCCGGCCCCGATCAAGAGCGCGCGACAGTGCCCGTCGAGGAAATGCTCGCCGAGGAGGAGCGCGTTGAGCAGCGAGCCCGCCGGACCCGAGAGGGTCTCGTGCAGACCGCGCAGGTTGAGGTGAAACGCGGGGTAGCCCGAGCACATTGTGGTCATCGACGACGCGATCGCCTCGATCGTCGTCGGACGACTCAAGAAGTCGCAGACTCGAGCCTCGGGAGCCGCCCCCTGGGTCGTGTAGGTAAAGCGGCGATACTGCTGAAGCATCAACGCGCCGCCGACGTTCGACAGGATCACGACGCCCGTCTCGGGGTTGTCCTTGAGCTCCGGCTGGCGCGCGAGGAGCCGGGCCCCGAGCTGAGTCAGGAGGAGCTGGAAGGGGTCGAGGCGCGCGAGGATCTTGGGACCCATTCGGAGACCCTTGGTCTCGAGCAGGATCCGCGGAGGAAAGTAAGTCGAACTCGCCGGAGCGGCGGGGACCTCGTCGCGAAAGAGGCCAAAGCGCTCGGCGGATAACGCGCTCTCCGGCGAGCGCCCGCTCGCGAGGGCCTCGGCCCAGCTCGCGGTGTCCTGAGCCGCCCCGCAGATCACCTCCAGGTCGCTGATCACGAGCTGCGGGCGTGGAGCGTCCGCAGCGCTCGCCCACACGCTCGGCGCCTCCTCCAGCACGAGGTGCGCGTTGGAGCCGCCAAAGCCAAAGGCCGAGATCCCGAGCCGACGCGGCCCAGCACCTGCCTCCCAAGCGCGGGCAGCGCGCGGAAGCTCACAGCAGGTCTCGGCGAGTCCGGGGTGGGGTTCGACGGGGAGGTGGGGCGGAATCAGGCCCTTCCTCAGCATCAGGATCCCCTTGAGGAGCGAAGCCATGCCCGCCGCGGCGAGCTGATGTCCGATCAGGCCCTTGACCGAACCGATCGGAAGCTTGCCCCCGCTCCGGTGCGGAGCGAAGAACTCGTTGAGGGTCTTGAGCTCGGTCTCGTCGCCCAGCGCAGTCGCGGTCCCGTGAGCCTCCACATAGTCCACCGTGGACGGATCGAGTCCCGCATAGGCCCGCTGATAAGCGAGGCGTTGTCCGTCCGAGCCCGGCGCAAACACCGAGCGATCGTTCCCGTCGCTGCTGAGGCCAAGACCTCGGACCAGCGCCAGGGGCGCGGACGCCTCTCGCTCGAGCAGGATCGCGCCGCAGCCCTCGCCGAGGAGGATCCCCGAGGCGTCCGCCGCGAAGGGCTTGATCTGGCGCTCGGCTGAGAACGCGCGCAGGCGAGAGAAGCCGATAAAGAGGAACAGGGGCAGGTAGCCCGTCAGGCCACAGACGATCACCGCGTCGGCCTGGCCGCTCCGCAGGAGGCCCCGGCCGAGGTCGATCGCGTAGAGCGAGCTCGAGCAGGCCGTGTCCACCGAGAGCCGCGGTCCTAACGCGCCGCAGGCCTCGGCCAAGGTGTCGAGGAGTCGCTCCGGCCCCAGCTCAGCCCCCGGCGCGAGCTCAGCGCCTGGCTCAGGCTGCCCCCCGAGGCCCGGCGCGAAGGGCGTCAGATAGGCCCCCGCGTCGGCGCGAAAGTAGCTCTCGCCGACGTAGTTGGTCGCCACGACCAGGGCCGTCCGCGAAAGATCCAGACCCTCGCCGCGGTTCTCGAGCAGCTGCCCAAGCACCAGACGGCCCAAGGTCTCCTGACGATCCTGCGCGGGGACGCTCGGGAGAAGCTCGGGCGAGAGGCAGAACGCGTCCTCGAGGTAAGTCGTGTTCTCTTGAGCTGGATCCGCGCTGAAGTAGCGCTCGCGGGGGAGATCCCAGCGAGCCTCGAGGCTGGTCGTCGGCGTCGGACGCGCCGCCGAGATGTTCTCCCAGAAGGCGTCTAGGTCGCGGGCCCCGGGGAAACGACAGGCTGCCGCCGTGATCGCGAGGGGCTCCACTACACCCCCTGCCGAACCGAGCCACCGAGGGGAAGCACCGCTGGAGGGTTCACGGCGAAATCGAGGGTGCTCTGGGTGCTGAACAGGATCCAGTCGCGCCCCGGATCACCGCGCTCGAGCTCGTCTAGGAAGGAGCGGACTCCCGCCCGGGTCGTGATCCCCGTCAGCCCCATCGCCTCCATTTGGCGGACCAAGCCGCCCCGCGCCAGGCCTGCCTCGCTCCAAACCGACCACAGGAGTGAGCGGACGGGATAGTCCGCCTCGCGGCGCCAGGCCTCCGCGCTCGCGTTGAGGGTCTCGTTGGCGGCGTCGTAGTCGGTCTGACCTGCCCGCCCGACGTGCGCAGTCAGCGAGCTTAGAAGCACGACGAACTGGAGCGGCTCTTGAGCCAGCGCCTCGTAGAACCCAAACAAGCTGACGGCCTTGACCCCCAGCACGCGGCGAACTTGAGCCGGCGTCTTGCGCCCGATCATATCGTCCGCCGTGAGACCCGCCCCGTGAACTAGGCCTACGATCGGCCCCAGCTCGGCCTTCAGCTCGGCCAAGACTTCAGCCAAGGCTGCAGGATCGCTGACGTCGACCGCTCGGTAGCTGAACCGACCCCCGGCCGCCTCGACCCGAGCCCGTGTATCGGCGATCGACCGTTGGCGCGAAACCACAGAGAAGCGCGCCGCGATCGCCTGCGGCGTCGCTTCGCCGAGCGCGTCCAATTCCCGGTAGATCCTCCGCTTGAGCTCGACCTCCTCGCCGAGGGGGAGGTCGGGGTGAGGGAACTCTGTGGGGGCTGTCGTCCGCCCCAGCGCCACGACGTGCACGGCGTGGCGCTCGGCGAGGCCAACGCCGAGTTCGGCGGTGATCCCAGCGCCGCCGCCCGAGAGGATTACGACCGAGCCCGGCCCGAGGTCGAGAGGGCGCGCCACAGCGGTGAGCGGAGCCTCGCTCAGGACGCGCTCGCAGAGGCTGCCCGCTGCTCCTCGGAGCCCGAGTTCGCGCCCCGGGGTGAAGGCGGGCGCGGCCAG
>JAESQQ010000964.1 GCA_016765095.1 Planctomycetota bacterium
CGGAGGGGCCCTCTTGCGATCTGTAGGGTGCGGGGTTTACCCCCGCCCGCCTGTCCGGGAGAGACAGACGGCCTCTGGGATTAGGCTTGTCAACGTCAAGAGGTGTACCCCCGCCCGCGGGCGGGGGTAATCCCCGCCCCTACATCCACCTGTACTGGTGTTTCCGGGTCCAGCCCCTAAGTCGGGGCGGCGGTCTCTTGGACGCAGGTCTCGCGGAGGACCGAGACCGTGACCTCCCCCGGCAGGGCTTCGCCTTGCTCGAGCTCTTTGGCGACTTCGCGCGCGAGCTTGGCTGCTCCGCGCTCGGTGACTCGCGTGGGGTCGACGATCACGCGGAGTTGACGGCCTGCCTGGACGGCGTGGGCTCTCCGGACACCCGGGTGACGAAGGGCCACCGCCTCGATTTCGGCGCGGCGGGCCACGGCTCGGTCGACGCGTTCGTCAACGGCGCCGGGGCGGGCCTGGACCACGCGACGGGCGAGCTGGACCAGGGCAGCGTAGGGAGAGTCGACTTCGGGACGACGCCGGAGCGACGCGATCGCGTCCACGACGCGGGAGTCCTCGCCGCAGCGCCGCGCGAACTCGGCTCCGACTTCGGCCGCGCTCCCGTCCACGTCGTGCTCAACCGCTCGGCCGACGTCGTGCAGCAAGCCGCAGCGGCGGGCGAGGGCTTCGTCGAGGTTGAGTTCGGCCGCGAGGGTCCCCGAGAGGGCGGAGACTTCGAGGGCGGTCTGACGACCCGAGCGCCCCCCCGAGAGGTGAAACTCGAGGCGGCCGACGAGGACGAGCAGTCGCTGGTGGAGGCCGGAGACACCCGCTTCCTCCGCGGCCGATCGGCCGAGCTCCACCACCGCCTCGCTCATGTGCTGGCGCGCCTCAGCCACCGCGCTCGTGATCCGCTCGGGGTCGATACGCCCGTCGTCGAGGAGGCTCTTGAGCGCTCGGTGTGCGATCTCGCGTCGGACCGGCTCGAAGGCGGAGAGGACGACCGAGCCCGGCGTGTCGTCGATCAGGAGATCGACGCCGGTCTCCGCTTCGAAGGCCCGCGCGTTGCGCCCTTCACGGCCGACGAGCGCGAGCTTGAGCTCGTCGTCGAGGTGCACGGTCGTCGTCAGCGCTTCGCGCGCGACGGGGCGCGCGATTCGGCGCAGCGCGCGCAGGAGTGTGGCCCGCGCGCGGACCTCGATCCCGACTTCGATATCGGCTTCGACACGCGCGGCGACTTCGGCGGCCTCGGCTTGGCAGCCGCGCTCAACTCGCTCGAGGAGGAGGTGCTCAGCTTCCTCGCGCCGCATGCCAGAGATTCGCTCGAGCTCGCGGAGTTCGCGCTGCTGGGCGCGGCTGATCTCGGACTCACGGACCTCAAGCGCCGCTGCCTCGGCTTTGACTCGACCTTCTCGCTCGGCCAGGAGGCGCTCACGCTCTTCGATTCGCTCGACGCGGGCGTCCATGGCCTCTTCGCGGCGCCGGGTTCGCTCTTCGCGCTCGTCGAGCTCCTGTCCTGTCGCTCCGAGCGCGTTCTCAAAGGTCTCCCGCTCGAGGTAGAGCTGCTCCTTGGCCGCCAACAGCGCCTCGCGGCGGAGCTGGTCGCGAAACTCGTTGATCGCGTCGTGGCGCACGAGCGGCAGACGCCAAAGCGCGAGCGCGAGCGCGATCACGCCCGCGACCAACAGGCCAAATCCGAATGCAATCCCTGGATCCACGCGCGGATTGTAAGTGCCTCAGGCCGAGCTGCGCCCCCCGGGGCGCTCCCCCTCCGAAGTTCCGCCCCCGGGATCGTCTTCCGATTCACCCTCAGGGGAGGCGGATTCGGCCCCGACCGCGCCCCCGATCGGAGTCGGGAGGACTGAGGAGGCTTCCTCTTTTGGCGGCGGAGTCGGGAGGACTGGGGAGGCTCCCTCTTCGAGCGGCTGCTCGCGCTTCTTGCAGAGCGCGCCGCCGAGCAAGCCCGGGAAGAGCAGGAGCAGGCCCGGCAGGATCACGAGGTCGCCTAGGAGCGCGACCGCGATCGCGACGGCCGTCAGGAAGCCGAACTCGCGGGTCGGTCCAAAGGTCCCAAAGAGCAACACGCCGAACCCACAAAACAACACGATTGACGTCGAGATCAGGGCCATGCCTTCACGCGAGAGGGTCTCGCGGACGGCCTCCTCGAGCGGCAGCTTCTCGCTCGCGCGGCGGAAGCCGACCAGAATGTGGATCGTGTCGTCGACCGCGATCCCGAGGGCTATGCTCCCGACCATGCTGCTGAACGAGTTGAACGCAATGTCCATGTAGCCCATGGCGCCCATCAGGCAGGCGATCGGCGCCAGGTTTGGGATCGCAGAGAGGAGCCCGAGTCGAACCGAGCGGAGCACGACGATCATCACAGCCGTGATCGCGAGGAACGCGAACAGGAAGCTCTTGACCTGGCCCCGCACGATCGCGTCTGCGCTCTCCCCAAACACGACCGAAGTCCCCGTCGGAACCGCGCGGACTCCGTGCGGTTCGAGGTGTTTCTTGGCCAGATCGTCGCGGATCCAGTCCGCGAGGGCCTTGAACTTCTTCGAGCCCGCCGTGCGCGCGCGGACCGAGATCCGGAGCCACTCCTCGGTCTCGTGCCCGGGTCCTGGCGGGCTGATCAGCTGCTTGGTCTGGAGCTCGCCCCCCGCGATTTGCTTGAGCACCGCCTCGACTTGGGCCACACCTTCGGCTGTCGTCGGGATCCCCTTGGTCCCAGCCACGAGGAGGTTTGCCTCAGCCACTATGTCCGCCGCTGAGAAGGCGAAGTCGACGAGCGGGTCGCTCTCGAGCTCTCGCTCGAGGGCCAAGATCCCCGCCAAGACCTTCGGGTCGCGCGAGCAGCCCGCGGGCCCTTGGATCAGGATCTCGCAGGGGGCGACGCCGCTGAACCGGTCCTGGATGTCGTTGACCGCGACGGTCAGCGGGTCGTCTTTGGCGAAGAAGGCGAGGAAGTCCGTCTCGGTCCGGACCTTGAACCAGCCCAGCGAGAGCAGCCCGCAGAACACGAGCGCCGCGATCAAGAACAGACGGGGTCGCTTCAAGATCCCGCTCGCGAGGCCTTCGGCTCGCGCGGCGACTCCAGACGCCGCCTTGGGCGGGGGCAGCAAGGCCGAGACCGCCGGCACGAGCAGGAAGGTCATCAGGAACGCGGCGGCGGCGGCCATTGCGGCCGCGACCCCGAACCGGGAGATCGGGGGAATGTTCGAGGTATAGAGCGATCCGAACCCGATCATGGTCGTGGCCGTCGTCAGGAGACAAGGCACGAGGGTGTGTTTGGCGGCCGCCAAGATCGTCTCGGCTCCGGTCGCCTCGGGGCCGAGCAGGAGGACCTGAGCGCGTTGCTCGACGAGGAGGTGGAGCGAGTCCGCGACCCCGATCACGAGGATCAGGGTCGGGACGAGGGTCGTCATGGGATCGAGGGGGATCCCCAGGTGGCCCATGGTCCCCAGCGTGACGTCGACCGAGAGGATCAAGACTCCGACCACGAGCAGCGGGCCGCGCAGGGAGCGCAGCAGGATCCCGGCCACGAGCAGCGAGACGAGCACGAGCGGCGGGGCGAACGTGACCAGGTCGTCCTGGATCGACTGCATGATCTTGTGCTTGATCATGGGTGAGCCGGCCAGGAAGAACTTGACGTCAGGGTGCGCCTGCTTGGCGCGCTTGACGACGTCCTCGAGGCTCTTGACGACCGAGGCGTTGAGCTCCGCTCCCGCGACTCCGGGCGGGAAGCGATCCAAGCGAACCACGACGCTCGTCGAGCGGCGGTCCTTGCTGATCAGCGTTCCCTCAAGCAGGGGGGCGGTTTCGATCCCCGCTTTCCAGCGCTTGATCGTCTCGGGCGTGGCCTTGTTCGGGTCCTTTGGGAGGCCTGGCACGAGCCGAGGCCCGAGCGGCGTCAGCATCAGGAGCGGGAGGTCTGCGACCGAGACGGCCCGGTCGACGCCGCTTATGACCGTCGCCTCGCGGGACAGGCGCCGCGCAAGCGCGAGCGCTTCGCCTTCATAGATCGTGTGGCCCTCAGGGACCTCGAAGGCCATGAACACCGACTCGTCGGCGCCGAACGCGTCGCGGAAGGCCTCGTAGTTCTTGACCGCGGGGTGGCCCTCGGGAAACACCTTCTCGGTCGAGGGGTCGAACCCGATCTTGAAGATCCCGCTCCCGAGGACGCCGCCCACGAGAAGGAGCAGCGCCAGGATCAGGCGCGGCCTCCGCACGGGCACAGCGCAGAGCGGCTCGAGGCGAGCGAGCCAGCTCTTGGAGCGAGCTTCCACGGCCGCTACTCGGTCTGTCCCTGCCTTACGTCTTCAATGGACCTTACCTCTTCAATCGACCTTACCTCTTCAATTGAGGAGTCGAGGGTGACCAGGTCGGGAGTCTCGAGGGAGGCTTCGAGGAGCGCGACTTTCTGGCCGAGGTTCTTCATTTGCTCCGTCATTCGCGAGAGCCGGACCGAGAACTGGAGGCAGAGGAAGGTCGTCGCGCAGAACCCGAGGAAGAAGATCGCGGCGGGCGGATTCGAGCTGCCCATAATGTTCGCGACGGCGCTGAGCCCCTCCATGGGCACGAAGGTCGCGATCAATATCACGGCGCCGGCCAGGAGCCAGAGCCAGGCGTATTCCTCGCGCAGACGTCGCTTGCGGACCAACTCGAAGATCGTGACCATCAGGGTCACGGCGACGCCGAAGATCACGATTCGTTGCTGGAGAGGCATGGCGGAACTCCCTTACCAGGCCAGCCCGGGGGCGAGGCCCTCGGGACGAAGGAAGGCTAGTGGGGAATTCGCTCGGGATCGGGCGGCTCCCGGAGGAGCGTCACGCAGATCGAGAGGAGCATTTTGAAGACGTAGAACAAGGGCCGAATGATCCCGCCGTGCATGGACTGGCCAGTCACGCTGGCCTGCATTTTGACGGGGATCTCCTCGGCGTGGAAGCCGGCTCGGTAGAGGAGAATCAGGACGTCTGCGTCGGGGTAGTCGGCGGGGAACAAGTCGCTCTTGAAGAACGTGAACACCCGGCGCGAGAGGGCCTGGTAGCCGCTCGTGGGGTCCGTGACGCGACGGCGGGTCACGATCGAGGCGATCTTGCCAAACAGGACCATGCCCGCTCGGCGCGCTAGCGGCGGAATGTAGCCTTCGCCGACCAAGAAGCGCGAGCCGACGCAGGCGTCGCTGTGGCCCTCGAGGATCCGGCGGGCGAGGGGCACTATGTAGGCCGGATCGTGTTGGCCGTCGGCGTCGATTTGGACCAAGACCTCGTAGTGGCGCCGGGAGGCGAACTTGTAGCCGGTCTGGAGCGCGGCCCCGTAGCCCATGTTGAAGGGGTGGCGGACCACGGTCGCACCGTGCGAGCGCGCGACCCTGGCCGTCGAGTCCACGCTCCCGTCGTCCACGATCAAAATGTCGAAGGGGCAACTGGCCCGGATTCGATCAAGGACTTCGCCGAGGCACTGCTCCTCGTTGTAGGCCGGGATCAGGACGACCCCGCGGCCTCGGAGGGACTCGATGTCGAACTCCTCCTCGTCCTCTTCCTCAGCCGAATCTTCGGGCTCGGCCGCTGGAGGGGGCTCGCGCGCAGGGGCCTCGCTCGCGACCTCCGCTGGGGAGGCTTGAGAGGAGGTCTCTGTTGAGGCGACTTCGGAGTCTTGGAGTTGAGTGGGGTGAGGCGACATGTGGGCTCTGTAAGGTGGGGGGCGGCATGATACCGCCCCCCTCACCCCCCCAAAGCCCCGATCTGGCGAGCCAACCCGGTTCTGGGGCCAGTCTGTGGGGGCGGCGCTCGTGGTTTGACTAAGATCCGAGCCTAGGAGGGCTCCATGGGGAAGGAGAAGAAGGAGAAGAAGGCCAAGAAGGCCAAGAAGGCCAAGAAGGCCAAGAAGGCCAAGAAGGCCAAGAAGGCCAAGAAGGCCAAGAAGGCCAAGAAGGCCAAGAAGGCCAAGAAG
>JAESQQ010000965.1 GCA_016765095.1 Planctomycetota bacterium
AAGGCGGGCGGGGGTAAACCCCGCCCCTACAAAACCACGAACGAACATGCGCGTTTCGAAGGGGAAGCAGTTTAGGGGACTGTCCAAGAACGACTTCGGCTCTCGCTAGTCCTCGTCGCCGTGGGCTGCGGTCGACCTCGGCCACCTGGCCCGTTACGCTGACTCTCGGCCTGCCTTCCCCACAACGACGAGCCTGCATCAGAACCTGAAGTCACTCTTCGACAGCCCCTAAGAAGATCCAATGGCCGACCTCTCCCAAATCCTGGTCCAAGACGTGTTCAGCCAGAGCCCGATCGTGCTGGAAGAGACAATGACCTTGGGGGACGCCTACGAAGCGCTCGTCGGAGAGTCGATCTCCGGAGCCCCTGTGACCAACGCGGCTGGCGACTTGATCGGAGTCCTCTCAGCGTCGGACGTGTTGATCGCGCTCGCCCCGCTCCTCGACCCACAACAGGACGCTCCCGTCAGCGCCGACCTCCAGGAGCTCAAGAACGCCCTCCTCAGTGAGCACGTCCAAGGGCCAGCCTTGACCTGCACCGAGAACACGACCCTCGTCGAAGCCTTCGCGCTGATGCACCGCGAGGGTGTGCACCGCCTGGTCGTCGTCGCCCGGGACGAGATCCGCGGCGTGATCAGCTCGCTCGACGTCGTCCGCGCCGTCGCCTTGGCGGGAAAGAGCTAGGCCGAGAAGAGCCTATAGACCGCGCCCTCAGCGAGGGCGCTTCCTCGGGCTGCTAAGGTCTGCTCGCCAGGAGGCGCCATGAGCTTTGCCCACTTCTCCGACCGGCCCACTCAGCTCAGCGCAGAGTTCGCGCGTGAGCGCTACGAAGCCCTCCAAGCTCGAATCCCAGACGCGGAGGCGAGCTCGGATCCGGCCAGCTGGCTGAGCCTCTACGCCGATTGGAACGAGCTCGAGTCCTACGTTCACAGCGAGGGCTCTAGGCTTCGATACCACTACTCCAAGCACATGGACGATCCGGAGGCCGAGGAGGCCGAGCGGGTGTATCGCGAGGAGATCGTGCCCGTCTCGGAGAACGCGAACGCGGCGTTCCTCAAGGTGCTCCTCGCCAGCAAGCACCAAGCTGCGGTCGGCGAGCGCTACGGTCCGCAGTTGCTGGCTGTCCTCAAGATCAGCGAGCAGCCTCTGGCGCCGGTGAACAGTGACCTGCGTGTGCGCGCGGGCGACCTCGCCAAGCGCTACGACAAGCTCGTGGCAGCCGCCGAGGTGACCGTCGGAGGAGAGTCCTTGACCCTCCCCCGGGCGCGAGGGCTCATGAGCTCTGAGGACGCGGCCCTGCGGCGCGAGGCCTATTTCGCGCACCGCTCCTGGTTCCGGGAGCAACGCGAGACGATCGGCGCGATCTACCAGGAGCAGGTCGAGCTCCGGACACAGATGGGCGAGAACCTCGGCCAGGCGAACTTCGTTCAGCTCGGCTACGCGGGCATGGGGCGAACGGACTACGGGCCGAGCGAGGCTGCGGCCTTTCGGACGCCGTCCAGGCCCACGCCAGCCCCCTCCACGCCCAGCTCTGCGCGGCCCAGGCCGCAGCGCTCGGCACCGAGACGCTTCGTCCCTGGGACCGAGGCTACAACCCCGAGTTGACCCTCCCGACGGGTGCGGCTGCGCCGATCGACGAGCAACTCGACAAGGCGGGGCGCGTGTTCGAGCGGCTCTCGCCCAAGCTTGCCAAGCACTTTCACACGATGCGTCGCGAAGGCCTGATCGACCTCGAGAACCGCAAGGGGAAACGGGCGGGCGCGTTTTGCACGTCCTTCTCGGACGAGGGGAAAGTCGCGATTTTTTGCAACTCGATCGGCGACGAGGGCGACGTCAAGACGCTCATGCACGAAATGGGCCACGCCTTCCAAGGTTGGGAGAGCCAGTGGATCGAGGCCGTCGAACTTCGCTGGCCGACCTCGGACGGCGCCGAGGTCCACAGCATGGGCATGGAGTTCCTCAGCCTCCCTCACCTCGGCGAGTTCTTCCCGCCCGAGCAGCTCGCGCGCTTCCGACGCAGCCGCTGGCGGCGGGCGATCGAGCTCCTCTGCTACGTGTGCGTCGTGGACGCGTTCCAGCACTGGGTCTACGAGAACCCCAAGGCCGGCTTTGACGAGCGCGACCAAGCCTGGATCCGGTTCCAAGACACCTACATGCCGGGAATCGACTGGTCGGGGGACGCCGAGCCCTTCCGCGCCTTGCGCTGGTATGCCCAGCTCCACGTGTTCCGTTATCCCTTCTATTACATCGACTACGCGATCGCCGAGACGGGCGCCATGCAGCTCGGAATGCTCGACGCGCGAGATCACGAGCGGTGCCTCGAGACCTACCTCGAGCTCTGTCGTCTGGGAGGAACGGGGAGCGTGCTCGAGCTGTTCAGCCAGGCTGGGCTCCGCTCGCCTTTCGAGCCCGGCCTGATGGCCGACCTCATGAACCACGCCTCCGGGGCGCTCGCCGAGGCCTAGTCGTAGAGGTGGATTCCAGCCTCGGGGTCGGGGAAGCCAGGTGCGTCCGCGAACGCCCAGAGCAGAGCCTGGCTCATCAGGCGACCGTTGTGAGCCCCACGGAACTGGTGGTCGCAGTCAGGGAGGACCTCCAGCCGCTTGGAGCGCGCTCCGACCGCGAGCGCGAAGAGCCGCTGGGGGAGGTCCAACACGACCTCGTCGTTTGCGCCCACCACGACGAACAGATCACCCTGAAAGCGGTTCAGCCCCGAAATGACCGTTTCCTCGCCCGCGTCGCCCGAGGGCGCCATCAGGAGCGCCCGCTCGACCCGGGGCAGCTCAGGCGCGAGGGCCGCGATCGCGCTCGCGCCGGCTGACCAGCCGACCAACAGGAGCTGGGGAGAGGGATACCCACAGATCGCCTCCGCTCGCGCCAGCGCACCCCCTGCGACCCCGCGCAAGATCGCCTTGCAAGTCGTCTCGAACGGGTGGCCTGGGATCGCGGGGTTTCCAGAGCGGACGACGGCTCCCACGCCTTGCTCGACGAGGTAGTTCGCGAGCTTGACGTATTTCTGCTCGTAGCCGTCGATTGCGCCGTCCCAGCCCGGGAGCATGATCACGATCTTCGAGCTCTGAGCTGGGTGGACCACGACGAACAAGTCTCGCTCGTGGACGCCCTCGCCCGACGGATCCCAGCGCCAAGTCTCGTCACGCGGGGAGGGGTCGAAGCGCTTCCCGCGGAAGGCCGTCTTCAGCCGGTCGAACACGACTCAGCTCGACGCAATGAGAACGACCAAGCCGGCGAGCACAATCATCAGCACGAGGGGAATCACAACGATCACGAGCCCCTCGGGAGCGCCTAGGACCTTGGTCTCCTGGTTGTAGCTCTCGAGTTCGCTCGGCCCGGCGGCGTCGATCCGGGCAGCCTGTTGCGCCCAGCCCAAGTGGTATGCCGCGCGACGGTCGAGCTCCTCGCGCGTGCGGCGCGTTCGCTCGAGCACAAGCAGGACCTCGTCTTCGTCGACTTCGGCGCCGCGAGCCAAGGCGCGCGCGAGGGACTCGAAGTGGTTTAAGTCTTGGGTCCGCATGGGTCTCTGAATCGAGCTTAGCCGCTCCAAGCGCGGGGTCGAGGTTCGGACGGGTTTTTGGCGGCGTCCCGCAGCCAGTGTGGGTCGAGATCGGCCAAGGGATCGGGGTAGGCTCAGCCCATGCGCTTCTTGGTCGTAGGCAACCCAGAGAACCGACGTCTGACCGCGTTTGCAGCCGCTGTGCACGCGGCGGGGCACGAGGCAGACCTCCTCTCCTGGTCCGACTTGTTGCGGGGACGAGCTGACCTCAAGGAGCGGGCCGAGGGCGCGGTCGTCAAGCTCGACTCCCCCGGCGAGGACTTCGAGGTCGAGCGGAGGCTGATCGCGCTCGGGGCCGAGGTCGAGGATCGAGAACACCCAGACGCGGAGTTCGTCAGCGCCGGACACGCCCTCGACCTGCCTCCCGATCGCGGACGGATTCGATACGCGCGCCAGTGGTATCGCGGCTTTCAGCAGCTGCTCCGAACCTGCGCGCGGGACTTCGTCGCGGCGCCGCCCCAGCTACTCTTCAATCGCCCGGCCACGATCGCGCTCCAGTTCGACAAGCCGCGCTGTCACGAGCGAGTGCGCGAGGCCGGCGTCGAAGTCGCGCCGGCGCTGACGCGCGTCGACAGCTACGAGGCGCTCCGTGACGAGCTGAGGACCGCCGGTTGGTCGCGGGTGTTCGTCAAGTTGAGCTGGGGATCCTCTGCGTCTGGGGTCCTCGCGCTCCAGGTCCGACCCGGCCGCGTCCAGGCCGAGACCTCAGTCGAGCTGACGCGCGAGGGGGGCGAGGTCCGGCTCTACAACTCGCTTCGGGTCCGCCGCTACACCGAAGAGGCCGAGGTGGCCTTGATCGTGGACACGCTCGCCCGCGAGGGGCTGCACGTCGAGCGCTGGCTGCCCAAGGCCTCGCTTGAGGGTCGCGTGTTCGACCTCCGGGTGCTCGTGATCGGCGGCCGCGCGCGGCAGGCCGTCGTGAGGAGCAGCCGCTCGCCCTTGACCAATCTTCACCTCGACAACGAGCGAGGCGACTTGAGCGCGGTCCAAGCGCGCCTCGGGCGAGCGGGCTGGGAGGCCGTGGAGGAGCTCGCGGTCCGGGCTTGCGCTCCGCTGCCTGGGCTCTACGCCGGGGTCGACGTCCTGATCCGCTCGACTTGGAAGGGGGCGGCGGTCGTAGAGGTCAACGCCTTTGGCGATCTCCTCCCGCGGCTGCGCCACGAAGGGGAGACCTGCTACGAGGCCGAAATCAACGAGGTCTTGCGCCGGGTCGCTACTCGCCGACCGCAATGAAGCGGTCTTCCTCTTCCTCGTCGTCGAAGCCGCTCGCCTCTCCCCGAGAGGTGTCGACATCGGGCCCGAGCCCGCGGAGCTTCAGGCCACGGCAGGGCTGAAGAAGTTGTAGTGGAGATTGAGGCGCTTGAGCTTGGTGACCGCCGGGCTCGCGAGGAGGGCGTTCCCGCCGCGGTCGTCCAGCATTCCGTTGGAGAGGTCGAGGACCTCGATTCGATCCAAGATCGGTGAAGTCGCGACGGCTTCGGCGACTTCATTGGCGAGCTGAGCGTTGCGGAGCCCGAGGTAGCGGAGCTTGGGGAAGAGCTTGCCCGAGAGGATCGGGATCAAATCTTCGACTTGAGCGTCGCCGCTGTAATCGTCGGTCCCGAGCCAGAGCTCGAGGTGCTCAAGCTCGGGGAGATCCGCCGCAGCGATCGACTGGCAAGTCTGGCGGCTGGTCATGGAAGTCACGATCAGGGAGCGCAGGTTCGGGCAGGAGAACGAACTCGCGTTCGCGACCCCCCGCACACGCCAGTGCTCGAGCTTGGGGAAGGCGCTCAGGATCGGGCCCCAGTCGCCGTGCATGATCCAGGAGACCTCGGCTTCTTCTTGCACGATGTCGCCGAGGTAGATCGCCTCCAGCTCGGGGCAGCTCACCTGGAGCGAATGGCGGATCGCCTGACTTGGCTAGATCTAGGGGCCTGCGGACGTGTCAGCGCAGCCGGCCTGGCTCACCTCCGCCCGCTGGAGTCGCTCGCGACGCTCAGGCTCTGGTATTGCACCCAGCTCAACGACGCCGGGCTGGAACAAGTCGGCGCGCTGGGGGGCCTCTCGACGCTCGATCTAGGGAACTGCACCGGCTACACCGACGAGGGCCTCGCGTCCTTGAGCGGGCTCAGGGAACTGGCCGCGCTCTCGCTCGGGTCCTGCACTCAAGTCGGAGACGCCGGCCTGAGCCGCCTGGCGGGACTCCCGCACTTGACCTCGCTTGATCTCCGCCGCTGCAACCGGCTCACCGACAAGGGACTCGAATCGCTGGCGGCCTTGCCCGAACTGACGCTCCTGAACCTCTCGTTCTCTCCCGACTCAGCCAGCTCTACCTCGTCGGCTGCGGCCTTCGGGAGGATCAAGTCCGCGCTGCGCTCGCGCCCCTCGGAGGGCAGTGCCAGATCGCGTTCTGAGCGCGTCGTCGCGCTGGGACGTCGGGCGGGATCGCGGTAGGGACCCCCGTTACCGGGGGCCCCCCGCACAGATCCCAGCGTGCGGAACTACCGCACTGGGCTCCTGCCTCGGGTAGTGACGCACAGGCGTTGGTCCGGGTGGGGGTGGACG
>JAESQQ010000102.1 GCA_016765095.1 Planctomycetota bacterium
CCGACGTCTGTCTCGGCGAGACAGACGGGCTCTCATCTTGAGATTTGATACGTCAGGAGCTGTACCCCCGCCCGCTTCGAGGACGGGCGAGCCGGTCCGCTGGGTGGGCCTACTCGCCTTCGCGGATCGCCCGCTCCTTGTCAGCCCGCTCCTTGTCAGCTTTCTCAAGCTTCTCGAGGGCGCCCAGGATCCCCTCGGCCGGGTCTTCCTCGACTGGAACAGGCTTGCTCCCGAGGCCGAGCACAACGTTCTTGTCGAGAGTCCGGACCTCTCGAGTCTGGCGCTCGCGCTCCTTGAAGAACCCGGCCGCGTGCGGATCGTCGTCGTGAGCCTGGGCGAGCGCGGCCCACAGGACAGCTTCTTGGTCGTAGACCGCGAGCCGCGCGTCGTCGAGGTCGCTGACCGAGTCGAGCAGGGCGCGGCGAGCCGAGCCGCGTCCCATGCGGCTCAGGGCGCTCCCCGAGGACTCCTCTGGGTTCGAGCCGCGCAGGACCCAGCGCGTATTGGCGTCGTTCTCGATTGGGTTGACAGGCTCCCCCTCGCGATAGACCTTCTTCTGAGCCAGGGCGAAGGCGTTCTCGTAGGCGTCGATCGCGCGCCCGGCCTTCTCCTTGAACTTCTCGTTGCGGGTCTCGGCCACGCGGCGAGCGGCGTTGCCGAGGCTCTTGAGCCCCTTCTGGCGAACGGTCTCTTGCATTCGCTTGAAGGCGTCGTCGTTCTGCTTGGTCTCGGTCGCGAGCTTGCCCAAGCGCGCCCCGAGCAGCCCCTCGGCCTCAAAGAGCGGGCGCGAGGTGAAGTCGCGGTACTCACGAAACGCGGTCGTGACGGCGTCGGCTCGCGCGCGAGCTCCCTCGGTCGTGGGGCTCGCGATCAGCGCCGCGACGGCCCGCTTGACCTTGGTCTGCAAGCGGTTGCGCTCGAGTCGCTCGTCGATCGCGCGGCTGATCTTCTCGCCGTAGTAGAGAACGACCGCCGTCTCGGCTGCGGTGTAGACCCAGCCCGCGACGGCGGTCAGCTTGCGCGCCTTGGCGAGCTTGCCGAGGAAACTCGCGCCGCCGCTCAGGCGGCTCGCGTTGGCGACCCAGCGGATCCCCGCCACGCCGGCCTTGATCGCGGTCGAGCTCAGCCCGAGCCCGGCCAGATTGATCGCGAACACACGCCCTTCGAACTTCCCGGTCACGAGGTCAGGGAGCGCCATTCCGACAGCCAACGCGAGCTGGCTGCGCAGGACGCTGTTCACAAAGCGCGGACGGACGTATTTGGAGACGTGCTTCTCGAGATACTTGGCGTAGGCCAAGTCCGCGCCCGCGGCGCCAAACGAGAAGAGTCCGTAGTGGACGTAGAAGTCGGTCGTCAGGAGGCCTTGGAAGAACTCCTCGATCAGGAGCGAGTCTCCCGTGCGCGAGACGACCGCGAGCTCCTTGAGGAACAGGGCGAGGGTGAAGTGGCCGAGGCCGCCGCCGAACTGCTTGCCAGCCTTCTTCCAGTCGATCTTCTGCTTCTCGGCCTTCTTCCAGTCGATCGTGCCGTTTGAGCGGCGGGTCTTCTGGTAGGGGTCGATCTCCTTCTGGAGGGACGCGATCGACTTGGTCAAGGCGTCGCGGGTCGCGACGTCCGAGCCCGGGACCATGCCGCGAACCATTTTCTTGGCGCGAATCTCGAATCGGTTCACGATCTCCTTGGCCTGCATGTCGCCTGCGCGAGCCTTGAGGAGGAGCTCCTCGACTTGACCCTTGGACTGAACCTTGAGGAGCTGCTTGAGTTGGAGGACGTGCGTCAACTCGTCTAGGAGCGCGACCTTGGAGGGCTGGGTGTTCTTGCGGAGCAAGACGTGGGGGCGGCCCTCGGCGTCGAGATAGGTCCGCGCTCGCACGGTCGGGGGGAGGCGGAGGTCAGCGGGCCCGACCATTTCAACCACGCCGCCGCGCTTGGCGACGCGCTCCTTAAAGCGCTGGAGATACTCGTTGGGCGCCACGGGTCCGACCGGACCGCGCTGACCCGGAAAGTAGCTGTTGAACCCAGCCAGGCCCTCGAGGGGAGCCCGCCCGCTCCGAATGTTGTTCTCGATAATCGACCAGTTGTTGGCGTTGGTCCCGCCGGTGCTGTAGCCGTAGCTGCTGAACTCGACGCCCTTGACCTTGCTCGCCTTGTAGGCCGGGTGATTGAGGACCTCCTGGTAGGAGTTGACCTTGGCCACGATCTCGTGCGGCAAGATCCAAAACGGGAGCAAGACCTCGCGCTCGCTGCTGAGCCCCTTCCAGTTGAAGATCGCCCGCTCGGGGGCCACCTTGAGAATGTAGAAGGGCGGACCGAACGAACGCTGAGGCGTGGTCGATGCCGAGATCAAGACGCTCTTGGTGCTGTTCGCGTTTGTGCCGAGCCCGCCGCCCTTGTGGTGCTCAATGATCTTCCCGAGCTCTTGGAGGTTCTTGCCGTTGCCCCCCCGCTCGGTCGTGGCGTCGGTGAAGTACTTCGCGATCCGCGCCAGGCGCGGGTCCCACTTGCTTCGCATGTAGCGAATCGTGTTGGGCAGGAACAGCTCGCTCCCACCCGAGGTCGCGGGCATTTTGTAGGTCTTGTCGTTCCCCGCGCCGCGAACCAGAATGATCTCCTGGCCCGGGAATTTGGAGCGGGCCCCGCGCTCGAGGTATTGGAGGTTCAGCTCCAGATACGCCCGGAGCTTGGGGTCGGCCTTCTGGAGATCGAGGTAGGTCCGCAGCTTCTGGCCGAGCTCTTGGTAGCGGCCCTGCTCGATCAGCTTCTTGAAGTCGGTGTCGGCCGGCTGGGCCGCGACCGGCAGAATCCAGACCACAGCGAGCGCTAGGCCCATGAGCGGTGCGCGGAGGCGACTCACTGGCCACCGCCGAGGTGGCGCTTGAGCGCGTCGTTGGCGCCCTCCGACTTCGGCTCCGTCCCCGCAGGGCCAGGATCGAGGAGGTCGCGCTCTTGATCGCGAATCTGTCGGGTGACCCGGGCCCACTCGCGGAACAAGGCCGCGACCTCGGGGTCCTTAGCCTTGGCCGCCGCCGCCGCGTAGAGCGCAGCTTCGTCGTCGTAGGCCTCGATCCGGTTCTCGCTCACGCTGCCTGGGCTGCGGAGAGGGTCGTAGCGCCCGCCGCGCTTGTTCCCGTAATACGCCTCTCGCAGCGCGGCCAGGCGCTCCTCCTCGAACTTGACCAAGGCCTCGTCGACCATGCCGTCGACCTCGGCGTCGTTCTTGGCGCGGACTCGCTCCGCGCTCCCGCGGAGGTTTTTGAGGCGGTCGAGGCGCGCGTCCACCCGGTCCAACCCAACTCCTCGGTTGCCGGCCTGCTTGCCTGCGTCGAGGACCCGCGCGTTGAAGGCCGTCGTGGCGTCCATTGCAGGCTGAAGCGAGCGATCGCGCCACTTGACATAGGCCGCGCTCGTCTCTTCGAGGGCCGCCCCCAGGCGGGGGTCGCTGGCGTCTTTGATCTCGCTCGCGAGGTCAACGAGCGAGGAGGCTCGAGTCCCCACGTTGCGCCGATCCGCCATTTTGTCGGCCCATCCCGTGAGCCGGCTCGAGACGGACTCTGCGAAGTAGAGGACGACTGCCAGCTCCACGCCGGCGTAGACCCAGCCCGGCACGCCGCGCGAGAGCTTGAGGAACTTGGCCATGCCCGCGTAGCGCGAGAGCGAGCCGAGCGGCTTGACCCACTTGATCGCCGCGATCCCTCCCTTGACCGCCGCCGAGCTGACCATCAGCCCCGTAAAGTTGATCGCGAAGGTCCGCCCGTCGAACTTGCCGCGAATCAGCTCGGGGAGTGCCATGCCCGTCGCGAGCGCGACGTTGCTCCGGAGCACGTTGTTGACGAACCCAGGCCGAATGAAGCGCTGGAGGTAGCGCGAATACATCATGGTCCCGGCCTCGGCGCCGACCACGAACAAGCCGTAGTGGGTCCAGAACTGGGTCGTCGCGAGTCCGTCGAAGAACTCCCCAATGATCTTGCGATCCCCGGTCTGAATCACCTTGGCGAGGTCCTTGAGGAACAGACCGAGCAGGAAGCTCGCAGAGCCGGCCGCGTGAGTCTTGGCGAACTGGTTGACCTTGGCCCAGTTCGGGTTGCCGTTGGGGCCGCGGACGTCCTTGTAGGGGTCGAGGATCCGCTCCAGCTTCTCGATCTCGCGCTGGAGCAGCGCCCGCTCCGGCGCGCCCTTGGGGCGAGTCAGCTTGACCATTCGCTTGGCCTCGATCTCCCAGCCGAGGATCTTGGCGCGCGCCATGGGGTCGCCGGCCTTGGCGCGCTCGAACAGATCGAGGACCGCCGGCGCCCCGAGCTTGCGGATCATGCGATCCAGTTGGCGGACGTGGGTCAGCTCGTCGATCAGCGCGAACTTGCGGATCGGCTTGTCGCTCGGGAGGAGGACGCGGATCTTGCCGTCCGGGCTGAGGTAGGTCCGACCCTGCCCGCCGCGCAAGCGAGGGTCATTGCTCGCCACGAGCTCCACGCTTCCGCCCAGGCGCTCGACCTTGCCCCGGAGCTTGGCCAGCTCGGCTCGGGTCGCCTCGGGGCCGACCTCGTAGCCCTCAAAGCGGCTGAACAGCTCGTGCTCCTTGGCGACGGGGTCGTGCTGGCGGCCGCTGTATTCGACGCGGGTCCCGCGGTGGTGCACCCCGCGCTCCATGAGCGCGCGCTCGGTGAACTCGCTCACGAGCGCTTGGGTCTCGCTGAACAGGTTGGTCTTGGTCAACTCGATCGCGTTCGAGGCCGCGACGCCGATCTGGGCCCGGCCACCGGTCTCGAGGTTACTGCGGGTCAGCGCCTCCGCGAACTTGGTCTTCATGGCTTGGGTGCCGGTGATCTCGGCCACGACCCCCTTGACTGGCGAGAAGCGTCCCGTCTCGACGCCGCCCGAGACGCGGACCTTGAACGCTTGGTTCGGAAAGGCCTTGTTCACCTCGGCGGCCGCGAGCGAGATCGCGGCGTTGGTTTTTACGAGGCTCTGGAAGAGCGCGGCGTCGGTGTAGGCCCCGCGGACCTCGGCCTTGAGCTTGGCGCGCGCCTCGTCGCTCAAACCTGGAATGTCCTTCACGGTCAGCTTCTTGGAGGTGTCGATCCCGTTGAGCTGCTCGAGGGTCAGGCCGTCGATCATGCCGGCCAAGCGATCGCGGAGGAGGCTCGACTTGGCGAGCGCGCGCGGGACGAGCTTGTCTGCGACCTCCAGCGCGCGCGCGCGGTGGTCGTCACGAGCCAGAGGACGCGTCGGGGCCTTGGTGTCGGCCTTCTCGACGAGCTCGACGTCGCGAATGTCGAGCGCCCTCAGGTAGTGGTCGATCATGCGCTCGAAGGTCGCGGTCGTCGCGCTGCTCGAGTTGCCCAAGGTCTGGTGGCTGCCGGGCACGTCGCTCACGATCACCGACGTCAGGAGCGAGGCCTTCTTGCCCGCCGGCGCAGTCCGGTTGAAGGCGCCGATCTCCTTCGTGATATGGCTGTTCTCGACCTCGATCGCCTGCATCCCGCGGCCCTTGACGTCCTCGAGCCAGCCCATGGTCTCGACCGCCGGTGAGAACACGTTGCCGAGCTTCGTATTGGTCTTGAGCCGCTCGCCGAGGTTGCTGCCAGAGTTCGTCTCGAAGTAGTCGAGGAACTTGTTGCGGACCCCGTTGGTCGCGTTCTCGTTCCTCCAGTCGTAGATCTTCTCTGGAATGTGAATGTCCCCGACCCGGACGCCTGGCCCGACCCCGCCCGCGGTCCCAAAGTAAGCCAGCTTGGTGTGGCCGGTTTCGACGAGCGCCTTGACGACGCCGTTCATTGTGTCGCCGTAGTAGTTGTTGATCAGGCGAACCGTCTCGACCTGGCCGTTCGCGCCTCGGACGCGAACGTCCTCGGCGCGGAGCGAGCCGTAGTCGATCCCGCGCGAGACGCTGTAGTTCTTGTGTGTCCCGCCACCCGGGAGGCGAAGCTTGCCGTCTACGACCAGCTCAGTCAGGACTTGGCTCCCGCCGTATTTGGCCTCGAGACCGACGAGCGCCTTCTCGGCGGCCTTGAGGTCCTTGAGCGCCTTGACCTCGCCAAAGATTCGCGCCGGCTGGCGGTTCATGCCCTTCTTGATCGCGTCGCTGGCCTCGACGCGGGCCAGGAGGTCCGCGAGGCGGGCCCGCTTGGCGCCCGTCGCGGCCGCGACCTCCGCCTTGAGGCGATCGGTCA